>JABWCQ010000005.1 GCA_013360195.1 bacterium | reverse complement strand
GATGCCTCACACGATGAGGAATAACGTTTTTGTTGATTGCGGGTATGCGCTTGACGGCTCAGCGCAAACTGACGCCCGGTTCAACTATTGGGGTGATGCAAGCGGGCCTTATCACGAGACGGACAACCCATCGGGATTGGGAGATACGATAACGGGCGGAGTTCAATTTATTCCGTGGCTGACGGACACAACGGAAGGCGCGGAGTCAGCACGCGGAGTGCTTCCACATGAGTTTAGTGTTTCGGCTATACCAAATCCGTTCAATTCTTCGACTCGACTCAGGTTCACGCTTCCGGTTACTTCTGAGATAAGGATAGCGGTGTTTGATTTGCTTGGCCGGGCAGTGAAGGAAGTCGCCGACCAGAGATTTGTAGCCGGTACGCATCAGGTTACCATTGACGCGAGCAACTTTTCCAGCGGCATTTACTTTGCCAGAGTGCAATCAGAAGCATTCTCTGCGACGACCAGACTTGTGCTGGTGAAATAGCTCGAAGCACTAAATTAAAATGAGAAAAGCCCGCTCACTGGAGCGGGCTTTTGCGTTATGCAGAGTCAAAACTATTAACTGCGTTTTCTGGCCTCGATGATGAGCCATTCAAGCAGGTCAATGGTGTTTTCCGGATGTCCAAGTACGACTGCGACAGGCCGCGCCTGATCGTCAATCACATAGTAGGACGGATAACCGGCCACGGCAAGTCTGTCCTTCAAAGCCTGGTCACCATAAACGAAGTCGAGCTTCCACGGTTTTCCGTTGACATCCGTCGAATCCATGATGGCCAGAGCTTTTTCATGCGCACCTTCGGCATGAACTGCATAAACGGGGAAAGGGAGTTTGTTTTCAGTCTTCAAGGCGTTCATTTCCGGCAGCGACCGCTGCACACAGCCCCTTCACCAATATGTGAACAGCTCAAGCACCGTGTACTGCCCTGAAAAATCAGAGGCAGTCATCTTGTGCCCGCTGTTGTGCATTCCCAATTCCACTTGCAGCGGCGGCTCCTTGGGAAGAAGTTGCGCAGCCAGTGCGAAGTAGTTGTCCGCGTCTCTCTTCTGCGCGTAAATGCTCAGAATGGACATGTTCAGCGAGGAGTCGTCGGGCTCCACGACTTTCGCGGCCTGATAGCATTGCAGAGCACGGTCGAGATTGCCCGCCTGCTCATTTGCATCGCCGCAATAATACCAGCCCTCAGGCCGTGACGGATCCTTGGCAATGGCCTGATCGAAGTAGTCAATGACCACTTTCATGTCCGGCGTTTCCTTGCTCCACTCCGTGACCGCGGCGAGATAGTAGCCCCAGAAATTGCCGGCATCATTCTTCATCATCCACTCAGCCTGCTCTTTCGATATAGCAGGATCATTCGCCTTACGGGCATAAAGATAACGATTGGCCGTCGTGGGAGACTTGTCCATGCGCTCTTTCCAGAAGTCAACGGTCAAGTCGGACTTCCGGTTCAGCACGTTCTGGACACTGCGCAACAATGGGATATCATTGGGGTATTGATCCAGAAATTCCCGCGCAATCCGGACTTGCTCGGCATCCGGGAGGGTGTCCGGCACCGCCTCCCAAGCCAGTTGGCCTGCGCTCTTGACCATTCGCTGGGGTTCGGTCGCCCACAACGATCCGGTCAGCATCAGACATAAGATGAGAACCACTTTTTTCACACAAACTCCTTTCTAATAGTGTGATCTCCAGAAGTTACTAATTTTAGCCGCGATTGGAAAGGTCTAAATAGGATGCACGTGAAATAAACCGTTTTGCTCATATGAACCGAAAATCGCGGTGCAAATGGTGATTTGTCGCAGACTTTGGAGTGAATTGGGTGATATTCTGCAGGAATTGTAAATCATAAGAGTATTAGAAACAGGGCTTAGGACTCAGGCTTACTACACCTAGTATAGTTGGCATATGGGTTGCCATTCATCAACATGAAGCCAACGAATTCTCCTGAGGAGGAGTGCATGAAGAATCTGACTAAGAACCTGAGCCGAATCTCACAACTTTTTGTAGGACTCATTAGCGTTTTGCTGCTCTCCATCGGATGCAGCAATTTGGAGTCGCCCACCCTGTCCAATGATGCGGGCGAGTCCCTTGACTTGTGGTCTCCGCAACTCGGTGACGAGCTTGTCGAGGGAAGACAGATTCCTATTATTCTGGATGAAATGTACTGGGAAACGCCCGGCATGGTCAATCCAGCATTACGCGGAATCGGCAGCTTCTCGGCATATCCAATTGACGGCAATGTCGGCGGCACAGTCAGGTGCGGGTCTCACAGTTTTGTGGTACCACCAGGTGCAGTCGGTGGCATCGTGAACTTTACCATGTCCCTTGCATCGGGAACTGGAATTGGAGTAGACTGTGGTCCGAGTCCATTGTCCTTCAATGACGGAACGTCAGTTCGGCTGACACTTTCCTTTGCCGGAACTCAATATGATGCCGACTATTGCGAACGTGCGGGCATCGAGCCGCTGGATCCCTCGGATCTGCAGATCTTTTATGTGCCGAATGACGGCAGTGAGCCTGTGCAACAGGACATCGGACGAGTGCTCGATGCCGGAGCAAAGACTATCTCGGTTGAAGTGGATCACTTCAGCCGCTACATCATCGCCTAATCCTCCGTGGTCTCCCCGGGCGGCAGTTTCATGCGGTCTGCCGCCCGGTGGGAGAGTTTGTGACCATATATTCAGTAAAGCAAGGGTTCGTAAAATGGTGCGTCTATCTGATAAGTACATTTTGTTTTTTGCCTCCTAACAAAACTCCGCACGCTGCATGTGCACCTTGATTTCTCCCGTTCGACCTTGAGCAAGCCGGGCGGGAGAAATTGTTTTCAGGGAATCGGTTTCGCCGAGGCCGCCGGTTCTTGCGAAGCGTCGCACGGTTAATTGCACTAAACTTAGTAAGATGATTGCGTATCATGAGTCGTGTATCCCAACCACCGGTGGTTGAAATCCACCGGAATCAAAGAGTGTCACTAATCCAAACGCTTGTTTCTTCTGTCCAAACAACACTTAATATAGTTGGCATCATGGTTGCTCTATGTCAACACGAGAATGAGAATCACAAACGTCCGAATAGAGAGAAACTTATGAAGATCCTAATCCCACCAATGAAAACGCTGCTAATATCGGCGTTGATCGTCTTCGCGGTAGGATGCTCGGAATTTAATGCACCGACCGCATCGGTCACTACAGATGAAGCTATCTCATACCAATACCCGCCACTGGACGAGGCGCTGGCGGCGGCAGAGGCAGCCGGTTACACCGTGATTGACTTTGCGCGACCAACCTTGGATGACAACGAATGTGACACAGTATCAAGCAGTAGAAACGCCGTTACTGGTCAGACCGTTAACATCAATGTAGCGGGAATCTGCAAGCTCACAATACCGGGTAGTTCGCTGCCATACGACATGGTTGTCACGGTCGTGGCGCCGGCATCATGTGCGGGTGTGTGTGACTTCTACCCGCATCCGACTCAGTTTGCCGGAAACGTCGAAATTCGATGGGATACGAGGGACTTTGTATTGCCGGAAGGCATTGAGTTTGACGAGATTGTCCCGCTATATGTTCATGACGACGGCACGATTGAAGAAGTCTCGTTTGTTCGATCAGAGAACAGATTCATTACGGTCACAACTAACCATTTCAGCCGATACATCATCACAAGTCGCGTCGGCTCATAAACTCACCTAACCCACACGGAAAACCCGGTCACTGTCTGGCCGGGTTTTTGTTTTTATGACTTACGGATAGAAAGGAACGCGACATAAAATGTTGCGCTCCCTCGACTTATATGATGAAATACTGAGTTTAGTAAGTCAACAGTTGCTGATGCACGACACCTCTTCAATAGACTCGCGGTACCAAGTTCTACGCACGATCGGCGTCGGCGGAATGGGTGTGGTATATTTGGTCGTGGACACACGCCGAAGCAATCAACTCATGGCGCTGAAGACCCTCAAGTCCGTTCAAGATGAAGCGGCGATTGAGAGTTTCCGTGCAGAGTTCCGCAACATCCGTGGTGTCGTACATCCGCACATTCCGGAAGTGTTCGATTTCGGCAGGCTGCCGGCAAGCGAGGGAGGGTACTACTTCACGACCGAGTTTGTGGACGGCAAGCCGCTGGACCAACTCGCGGCTGACTGGAAGCACGACCAACTGCGAACGGTTCTTGTCAGTCTTTGCCGCGCACTCGCATTCCTGCACAGCAGGGGACTGCTGCATCGCGATATCAAACCCGACAACGTGCTCGGCAAGCTCACCAAATCCGGGGAGTTTGCCACACTGAAGCTTGTGGACTTCGGTCTTGCCGGCAACCACTCCGAAGTAACGGAAGAGGCAGGCGGCACGCTTGACTACATGGCGCCTGAAGTTATTCAGTCGGGACAGTCGTCGGTGGCATCGGACCTATATGCTCTCGGCATGCTGATGTACCGGCTCGCAACCGGTAAACTGCCGTTTGAAGGAAAAGACGCAGTTGCGCTGGCACAATTGCGAACCAAGCACGATGCGCCGCATCCGCTCCGCTACCGAGCGGAATTGCCGATCGGTTTAGCCGATGTGATTGCGGCCCTGATTGAGATAAATCCGGCTGACCGGCCCAAAAGTGCGCGGCATGTCATTGCGATGCTCAATGAGCGCGACGGTTCGTCATTTGACTACGAGACGACAGAGACCCGAAAGGCATACATTTCCTCGTCCGGAATTGTCACGAACGCGAATGCGCGTCAAGAGTTCTCGAGGCATAAGGAGATTCTTTCCAGCGGTGACAGGCCGGAAAATCTCGTCGTAACGGGTGAGCACGGTTTAGGCTGCACAAGGCTGTTGAAAGACTTGGCTGTAGAGTTGACCTTGTCGGGATTCTCAACCAGAGTTGTGAATACGGTCAGGGACTTGCCATTGCACAACCAGAAGCCGCAGGCGCTCGTCGTGCCGGATATTTCCGCCTTGCCGTCCGATAAATTACGAGAGACCTATCGAAATCCGATTCTCGAATCCTGCTGGTGGCTCATCGGAAGTCACACTGTCGGTGAACTTCCCGACTTTGCGACCGGATTCAAACAAGTGGAGTTGGCCCCGCTGAATGAAGAGGGAATCGGAAAATTTGTCAAGGCGACTTTTCCTGACAATATCTTTCCATTTGATTTCAGCAGCCAGCTGATGGGACAAACGCTGGGCTATCCGTCCGCACTTGAAGCCGCGCTTGAGCAGCTTGTATCCACGGACATACTGCGCATCGGGCTGTCCGGGTGGGAATTGATGCCCGGAAGGTGGAAACTTCCGATTCACGACGATATCGCGCGAGCAATCCAGAGTAGACTTGAGCATCTCTCTTTCAGTTCCAAGTCCGTCTTGAAATGTCTTGCCTGCTCGCCTACTCCGCTTTCGTTTGAGGTCGTGTCACAAGCCATTGGATTCGAATCCGGAGTTACTCCACAATCCGTGTGTGACGAACTCGCTGCAACAGGGTGGATCAGGACAAACGACTTCGGTACGGCGATTACGCACCATGCCGTTGTGGAGTATGTCAACGGCAAACTGTCGGAACAGGAGCGGATAGTTGCACATGCGAGCCTGTACAACTTCTGGATGCACGCCGAAGACATCGATGAGTTGACGCGCACACAAGAGCTGCTGTTCCACGACTTCATGTCCGGAGCCTATCGCACGCCGGCAGTAGAAGCTGAGAAAACGATAGAAGACGCCGTGCGAATGGGCAAACTCAGTTGGGCGCGCAAGCTGCTTGAGTATAGTCTGGGTGATGTCCCCAAAAGTCACAAGGCGTTTCTGCAAATGCAGCTTGCGCGAATCGAGTACATTGAGGGAGACTTTCATCGCGCCGCGGCACTGCTCGGACAGGTGACAAACAACGGTAAGGTCGCGATTACGAAAGAGAATCTGCTCCATGTCGCCAGATATGCGAATCTTCGCGAAAAGCTTGGTTATCCGGACGAAGCGGAAGAGATTCTGAATCGCTGCATGCCGTTGCTGGACGAGCACACGTCACAGGCCGCCGGCTCCGTCTACGGAACTCTGGCCTGGATTTCATTCAAGCGCGGCGAAGGCGAGCGGGCACGCATGCTCGCAGAGCGCGGTCTGACGATGGTGCCGTCTGATGCGACAGACGCGGGCTTCGCCCTGCTGCTCAATACCATGGCGACACTCGCTTTCTATCGCGGTGACACGGATGTTGCGCGCGTCTATTGGCAGCGCTGCCTTGAGGTCTATGAGGCGATTGCCGATAGAAAGGGAATCGCCAACATGTACAATAACCTTGGTGTTCTCGCGTCTCAATCCGGCGACCGCTTGCGCGCGCGAAACTTGTGGGAACGCTGCGCGACCATCTCGAAGCATATCGACGACATTCAGCGATTGGCGGGAATCTACAACAATCTTGGCATCGACTCGCTTGAGTCCGGTGACTTGCGTGAAGCTGAAGACTACTACCTGAAGGCTTTGGCGCTCTTTCGAAAGTTGGAAAGTCCGCGGGAACAGACTGAAATCCTCAGCAATCTGGGTGAACTCGCCTTTCAACGCGCCGATTATCCGCGCGCACTTGCCTATTTGCAGGAAGCAGTTGCACAAGCGTCTGCCATTGGTGATTCCGAATCGCAACTCGAACCGATGATATACCTGGGCAAGCTGCTGCTGACCCTTGAGGACATTGAAAAGTCCGAACGCACTCTTGGGCACGCACGTGATATTGCGGCCTCGATCGGAACACGCAAGGCGGAGGGACAGGCGCTTGAAGGGCTGGCGTCACTGTTTGCACGGCGAGGAGATTTTACTCGTGCTCACGAAGCGGCGGATCGGGCAAAGGAGCTGCTTTCGGATGAATCTGATCCGCTTGCGCTGCTGCACTTGCATCTGACGTGCTGCCAAATTGCCGCTGAAAACGGAGAGAAGGAAACGGTTCACGAAGAGTTGATTCAGGCGCGAAAGGTCGGGGACACGAAGTGGGATCCATTTACGGCGGCGCGCACGCAACTGATTGAGACTCTCTACGCGGGAGTGGCGCTGGAACCGTCCAAGTGGCAGGTTGCATTGCGGAAATTGTCGTCCTATCCCGACTTGCTCTGGAAATTTCATTGGGCGACAGGGAGACAACTTGCCCGCAGCGGACAGCCGAAGAAGGCGCTTGAAGAGTTCGGCCGCGGCGTGGCGGTCCTGAAAGCGATTGCGACACGTCTACCGGAAGAAACGCAGACTCTCTATCTTCAGTCGCCGGGAATAGTAAGATTCAAACAGGAAGCTGTAGAGCTTCGCAAATCAATGCAAACGCAGGAGTAACCGTGGCACTGGATTATTTTGATGACCTGAATGACATCACACCGGTGAATACGAGCGGAATGGAACTCGATCCGACCGGAGGAATCGCATCCGGATTGTCCAAGCTCGCGGCATTGATTGAAGACATCAATCGGGATATGACACCCGACGCAATACTTGATCGAGCCATGAGTGCGGCCATCGAACTGACCGGCGCGGAGCGCGGATTTCTCGTGCTCATCGGCCCAAACGGTGATTGGCGGTTCTCCGTTGCGCGAAACATGGATAGTGACATTGCAAACGCGGAAGCGGTCGCCTCCCAGACGATTATCCGCCGCGTCATTGACGGACGACAGCCGATCCTTATCAATGACGTTATCGGAGGATCCGATCTTTCGCACCAGCAGTCCATAGCCAAGATGCAGGTCCGTTCCATCATGGGAGCGCCACTAGTGTCGAAGAACAAACTGCTTGGCGTCGCTTACGTCGACACGACAAAGCTCGCCGGTGTGTTTGACCAGACAAGCTTGATGCTTTTTGAGACGTTTGTGTATCTTGCCGCCGTGGCGCTCGAGAACGCGCGCCTCTATGAAGCGGAGAAGGAATCCAAAATTCGTTACAAGGAGCTGCAAGAGTATTTATCCGTAATCCTGCAGAGCCAGCCTCATGGTTTAATCATTCTGGACAAGAACGGCTGTGTTGACTATGCGAATCCGCAGGCCGTGACATTTCTCGGAGGCGGTCTGCGAATCGGGTCGGCCATCTCCAGTTCGACGTGCAGTATTCAAGCAGTGGAGAAACTTTCGCAGGCGCATTCGGAGTTCACTCAAACGGGTGAAGTCAGCCGAAGGACGTTGATGCTGGAAGGCCGCACGATCGCATATTCGTTCTTTAAGCTCGCGCGGACTCACGACGGCCGAGAACGAGCAGGATTGATTCTCGAAGATGTTTCAATGCAGAAGCAGCTCGAACAGCAAATTGTCGAGTCGGAGAAAAAGTCAACGGTGAACCAGCTTGCCGGCGGTATTGCTCATGAGATCAACAACAGTCTGCAGCCGGTGAAGGGAAGAGTTGAGTTGCTCGCAATGCGCCTTGATCGAGAAGGAATCGAGCTCAGCGAACCGATCCGCAAGGACCTCAATACAATCGCGGCGTTGACCGAGCGTATCGAGAAAATCGCAATGAACCTTCGCCACCTGACGAAACCGACGGACCCTGCATTCAAAGTTGTGGACATGAAGCAACTGATGATTTCCGTGGTCGAACTGCTGGAGACGTCAACCGGCAGCTTGCGAGGATTCGCGAAAAACGATGACTCAGCACGAATGAATCTTGTTCTCGATTTGGACGACGGCCTTGAAATATTCGGCGATCCGCATGGATTGGAATCTGCGTTCATCAATATGATAATCAACTCGGTGCACGCAATGGAAAGTGTGCCTCGCGGAACGCTGACGCTGTCAGCGCACCGCAAGGGCGATCGAGTCGTCGTGTCCGTGGCAGACAGCGGAATCGGAATTCCCAAGGACCAATTGTCAAGTATTTTTGAACCCTACTACTCGACGAAAGGTGAGCGCGGAACCGGACTCGGTTTGCCCATCGTCCGGAATATTGCGGATATCCATGGTGCGGAACTGACACTTGAATCCACCGTCGGAGTCGGAACCACCATCACGATGGCCTTTCCGGCCTATGCGGCCAGCGGTGCCCTCGCCTGACATTTACAGGTTTCTAACGCATAGACCCGTGGTTGCAAGACGCCGCGGGTTTTTGTATATTACATCATTATGAAATCCCGACAATCTTGCATAATGTTCCATAATCGTTTGCGAATGCGATGCTTACTCTGCTTGGCCGCGATATTTCCATTCATGGTGGCAGGCGCGCTGGCTGGAACCCTGACACCCGGCCTGGAGGCTGCCTATCGCGCAGCGGATGAACAGGCGAAGCTCCCCGTCCTGATTTCGCTGACCCGCCAGGCGAACCTGGATGCCGTCCGATCACAGTTTCTTTCCAGCGTGAGTGAACAGGACGGTCTCCGTCATGCGGCGTTGCTTGAGGCACTGCAATCCGTTTCCCGGCAGTCTCAAGATGAGATTAACAACTCAATGCAAATCCTACAGCGAAACGGCATGGTGGAAGATCTTGAGTTCTTTTGGATCGCAAATCTTCTGAAGGCCAACGTTTCGCGTGCCGGTGCGGAGCTAATTGCCAATTTTGAAGCGGTGGAAGAAGTCGGGCTGGATGAGGAAATCAACCTTCTTGAGCCTGAAGAAAGTGTTCCCTCTGAAGCAAAAATGGTTTCGTCCGAGCACGCGCTGCAATTGATGAACGCACGTGAAATTTGGGTGGCAGGGGTTACAGGCACGGGAACAACTGTGGCTGTGGTCGGAACGCCGTTCCCGTCCTCGCATTCCGCGTTTGCTGACCGAATGACAGGCGCGGAAGGACTGCTCGCTTCCTCCTTTTGCGGACAGAGCACCGCTATTCTTCTTGGTGCGGCAGTTGGCTGCGATCGCCAAAAGGGTGATACCGTAGGCGTGGCACCGGATGCCAGGTGGCGACTGTTGCCACTCGCATGCGGACAAACGCATAAGGTCTCTGATATTTTGCGAGCGGTTCAGCTTTCGCAAGTTGGAGACTACCTGTCCGTGCCGGATGTAATTGTGCAGGCTTGGAGCGCAGGTGACTCCTGTTCCGTTGGTTTGCCTGCGAAGTCTTGGAGCGCATTCAGGAATCTCGAAGAGCTGGGAAGCATTCTGATCTGGTCGGCGGGTGACAATGGATTACTCGGGAGAAACACAGTTCCACTGCCGGCGGCGAATGTTGAAGACAAACAGACTTTCTTTTCTGTCGGTGCAGTCTCGGCTGACGGACGCAGCATTCGGCAAACCAGCAGCAGGGGACCGTCGCCCTGTGACCGCCGCAGCATAAAGCCCGAATTGACGGCAATCGGCGAAGGACGAAGTGCAGGTGAAAGCGGATTTGTCACCACACAAGGTTCACTTCTTGCAACCGGATATGTCGCCGGAGCGCTCGCGCTGATGAGACAGGTCAATCCCACGATTTCTCCGTTCGAAGCAAAGAACGCCCTTAAGTTGTCCGCCAAAGATTTGGGGGTCGAAGGAGAAGACAACGACTTCGGATTCGGTTTGCTTGATATCAATGCTGCGGTTGAACTCGCTGCATCGTCAAGCGAAACCGGAACAATCAGCGGCACGGTGAAGTACGGCGGCGAACGAATTGGCGGTGCGCGAGTCTATTTGGTCGGTGCGAGCGGAAGCTACACCGTACCGTCGAACAGCGAAGGCCAATTCCGTTTCACACAGATTCCGGCCGAGCGTGAGTTCGCGTTGTATGTCGCACGATTCGGTTACAAGGACTTCGCCGCGCCGGATTCCGTCAAAACGTCCAAGCAAAAGGAGTTCTCTGTCGGTGTAGACCTCGAACGGGGAATTGCCGATGATGCTGAAGTGGATCGCGGATTCGTCTTTGGCGTTCCTGAAGACAACGCGACCGGCGGCATTTGGACACGCGCTGTGCCTGTCGGTTCATCCGAAAACGGAAATCAAGTGCAGGTGAGCGAAGACGCCACCGCGTACGGGAGCTTCTGCTTCGTGACGGGAAATGGAGGCTCGGTCGCGGAACCTGCGGCGGCCAATGACGTGGACGGCGGCAAGACAACGTTGCGTTCTCCCATTTTCCGGCTGGACAATCTCGCGGATTCCAAGCTGCGCTTCAAGTATGCCTATTCGAATGATCGTGGTCAGCAGAAAGGCGGTGACTTCTTCCGTGTTCAAATCTCCAATGACGGTGGTGAAACATGGGTGAATCTCATTCAGACTTCAATGAGCTCGGACGGCTGGCGCGAAGCCTCTTTCGTTATTGAGGACTTTGTCACACCGACCGAGCAGATGGTCATTCAGTTTGTCGCAGAAGATAATGCTCCTCCGTCTCTGGTTGAAGCGGCTGTGGACGATATCTTCATCGACGGAAAACCGGACGCGCCTGAACCACCGAAAAATCTTTCGCTCACTCCTGCGGAAAACGGCGTGAATCTGACTTGGAATAAATCGGAAGGCGCGAGTTCTTACAAACTCTATTTGTCCGGACAAGCTGGACATGTGTTTGCGCCCGAAAATTACTTCACCACGGTTAAGGACACATTCCTGTATGTGCCTTATGACCAGATTCCGTACGACCAGTTCTACTTTCAGGTCACGGCCGTAAAATAGGTGCAGAAAATGTTTGTCAAAAAAAGCCCGTCCAGTGTGACGGGCTTTTTGATTCAAGTTACAGATCCCGCAATCTACTCGGGTCGCAGCCGCAAAGACAATGTGTGCTGCGAAGCGGAAGCAAGCGAAATCATTGTGTCTGCAGGAAGGTATCCGTTCAGAATGGCCACTACTCGCACGCTGTCCAATGGCAGACTCTCACCGATGGGATTGTTAGACAAAGTTCGTCCGGTGATTGTCATGCCAAATGGCGCATTCAACGCGAAGTTGCCTTCCCCGTCCGTGGTTGTGAGCGCTGAAGTGCCGCGCAAAGTTTCAGCGGATGAGATATTCTTCAGCAATGTGTCCTGTCCGAAGAAGGCGCTGGCGCTCATCGTGTAAACGTACATTCCATTGGGAAGAGAGAAGTGGTCGACGAATTGCTCGTGGGCGCCGGGAGCAAGAGTGTCCTGAAAATGCGTTGTGACGATTCCGGTTGAAAGCGAGCGTGTCTGAATTGTTACCGTCCCGTGGTCTCGAAGAGTAAACGGCAGAGTCGCGTCATCCGAACTTGGTATTGGATTCGGATAAATGTGTCCCATTGTTGTTTCGCCTATTGGCGCGCCTTCGCATTGGGTGCATGCAAATTCCGTCAGAGGCTGGTCGGAAAGACCGTCGGGCACTTCCACCATTTCACTTCTCCACAAGACATTTCCGTCACTGCAGCGAACTTCCAAATAGAAGCGGCTGGGCTCCAGATGTTCTCCGTATGTGGAGAATGCCGGATCCGTGACAAAACGGCCGGGACCCAATTCCATTTCGACACCGTTTATCGAGAACTGGTTGTAGTTCACCGTTTGAAAACCGCAGTCGTCAGGCGGATTGGCACATACGGTTGGCAAACGATCTCCGGCGGACGGTTGACCGTCATTGTCGGCATCCCACATCACGTAAACAGGAGTTCCGTCCGCAAGCGGTATGTCACCGTCGCACTCGGTGGTCAGCATTTGCTCAGTGTAAAAGACTGCCAGCGTAGGATTCTGTGAATCATCAAGCGGGCTTGTTGAGATGTCGTCAACCCGGTAGACGAGATGCATCTGCACATTCGCAAGAGGGGTGCCGCTCAAATCCGTTACCGTGCCGATGACATTTTCGGTCGGATTCTCCCCCGGCCCGGTAGGCTGCGTATCCTCTTCCTTTTTGCAGGACAGAATCGCGCACAGAAGTATTGTCAGCAGAATCAGTTTAGTCATTTCCATTCACACCGGGAGGGTTCAGTTGACGGCACAAAACGGATTAACATGATTTCCGGCGGTTTGCCAATCCGCATCGGCGGTCCCCAATAGCCGACACCGCATGTTGTGAGTTGGTAGCCGTCCTTGACTTTGTATAGACCGTGATGATATGGGAAAGCCATTTTCGTAAACAGCGAGAACGGAAACATCTGACCGCCGTGAGTATGCCCGCTCACAACCAAATCAAATCCCGCGTCAATCGCCTTCTGCACATCGGCTGTGGCGGGAGTATGCATCAAAAGAATTTGCACGTCCGATGTGTCGCCGTCAGGAATGAAGCTTTGAAACGCCGGCAAAGGTCTGCCCATGGAACGCGCTGTGCGATCCTCCATTCCCGCGATCAAAATGCCGTTCGGCAGCGTCAAGTTCTCATTCATCAGAACTCGAAAGCCTCCGCGCTTCATCAACTCCACCGCACCCTGCAAGCCGACGTAGTACTCGTGATTTCCCGTTGTTGAGAATACTCCGAGCGGTGCGGCAAGCTTTCGGAAGCCGTTGGCGACTTCGGGAATCTGATTGGCCGGAGTATCAACGATGTCGCCGGGCGCAAGGATGACATCCGGTTTCAGTCCTGTTATCTGATCGCACCACATCGCGATGCGACTCTCGCCGTTCGTATTGCTGGCATGAAAATCCGCGACCATCGCGATTGTGAAGTCGCGCCATTCATCGCGGAAATTCTTTACGGGGACATCCACTTCGACCACTCGCGCGGGTCCGGTTGCTTTATAAATTCCGTAGCCGGTGATCAAAAGAACGAGTGACGTGACAAAGTAGAAGCTGTAGCGCCCGAGCATCTGATGAGTCTCGAGCGTGAACTCGCCCCATTGTCCGGACACGACGAGCACGACCTTGACAAGGAAGAACAGAAAGGTTACCCACAGGAACTGCCACATCATTCCCATCCAGATGGAGGCAATCCAATCCACGGCGTGGGCGATGAAACCCGGGAACTTCTGCTCTAATATCCTGCCAATGATGTAGGATACCGCGAGAAACGCTGCCAGAATTCTGAGCGGCCAAAGAACAGCGGACGAAGTTATTTCAAGCGCAGAAACGAGCCGCGAATAGAGAAACCAGTGCAGCAGCCCGAGTATGGTGACGACGACAGATATGAAAATCAGCAAGTGTAAATTGTGAGGTGTTAAGCTCCCTTGCCTTCAAGAACGGCTACAGGCAGAATCATCTCTTCGAGCGAGACGCCGCCGTGTTGAAAACTGTCCTTGTACAGCGCGAGATACTTGTTGTAGTTGGTCGGGTAAACGAAATAGTAGTTTTCCTTCGCGATGATGTAACCCGTGTTCATCCCGCGCTTGGGCAGTTTGAAATTTTCCGGCTGCGGTACGACGATGGCCTGCCGTTTATCAACCCGCAGATTGCGGCCATACTTATATCTCAATGACGAAGACGCTTCACGATCGGAAACGACTTTTGCGCCCTTCTGTCCGCGAATCGAGCCGTGGTCACTCGTGACAATCACCGTCCAGCCTTGCTTGGCGAACGACTGCAGAATCTGTCTGAGACTTGAGTGTTCAAACCATGCTTTGATGACCGAGCGGTAACCCGCTTCATGCGGAAGCATTTCGCGCAGAATGTCCGAGTGACTTCTGCCGTGTCCCAGCATGTCCACGAAGTTGAACACCATCGAAACCAATTTGCGGTCCCAGAACTGCGAGACTTTCTTGGCCGTGTTCGCGGCTTCTTCGGGGTCGAGCACTTTGACATAGCGCGGCTCGGGATCAATCGTGATTTTCATGCGCTGCAGCTGCATGTCGAGCAGTTGCCGCTCAAATCTGTTCGAGCTGCCTTCATCCTCATCCTGCGTTTGCCACAAACCCGGAACCTCTTTGTCAATTTCCGAGGGAAACATGCCCGCGAAGAGCGCGTTACGGCTGTAAGGTGTTGCGGTCGGCAAAATCGAGTAGTGGAAATCGCGCGTGACTCTGAAGCTGTCATAGAGCAACGGCTCAATGGCCATCCACTGGTCATAGCGCATGCAGTCCATCACCAGATAGAGCACTTTCTCTCCGGCTTTCAAACGCGGCGCGACGAATTTCTCGACGACGTCGACCGAAAGCGGCGGGCGTTCCTTCTGCTTCCAGAGCCAATCTTCGTAGTTCTTCTCGATGAACTTGCCGAACTCGACGTTGCATTCGCTGCGCTGTCCTTCGAGCGATTGCTTTAAGCCGCCGTCGGGCAAGCTGTCGAGCTCGATGTCCCACCACGACAAGCGCGCGTGAATGTCAGCCCACTCGCGCCAGCCGGGATTCTCGTTGAGCTTCATCGTGATTTCGCGGAACTCGACCAGGTAATCGCGCGTGGCGATGCGCTGCTCAATGGAAGATTTGTCAATGACTTTCTTCAACGCGACTAAAATCTGTGTCGGATTCACGGGCTTCGTCAGATAGTCCGCGATTTTCGCCCCCAGCGCGTCGTCCATCAGCGTCTCTTCTTCCGACTTGGTAATCATGATGACCGGCAAATCGGGCCGCTTGGTTTTGATGCGGTCGGCTGTTTCGAGTCCGTCGAGTCCGGGCATATGCTCGTCGAGCAGCACGCAGTCGAACGATTCTCTGTCCACTTTCGCGAGCGCGTCGTCTCCGTTCGTGACGCCGGTGACCTGATAGCCGTGCTGTCCTAAAAACAGGACATGCGCTTCGAGCAGGTCTATCTCGTCATCCGCCCAGAGAATTTTCTTGATGATTTCGGCCATGAATACCTAAAATTGGAAATATGAAATTTGAAATAGGAAAGCGGAACCAACGTCCGCCGAGCGGGGATTTAGCGAAGCGGTTCCCCGCCGGAATCTGTACCGCTAAACCTTTGTTTTCGCGTTTAATCCTAACAATTGGCGGAACGGGAGTCTCGGGAAAACAGCCGCTTGACTTTTGGGTTCGCGGGAAGTTTCACAAGGATTTGGAGTGGGACAAAGAACGGGAGCAATATTATTGAACATTTGGACAAGGTGTTTTGTTCCCGTAGGGAAAACAAGGAGTTAGGGGAAGTTTCAGTGTCGAGGTATCCTTAGAAGGATTACTGCGAGAATAATTTGCTTCATCTGTAATCTATCATTCTTCTTGGATCAATCGCCGTTGATCCATTTTGCAGTTCTTACGATGATGTCAATGGAAGAGTCGAGTGTGGCAATGACATGTGGCGAATTTGGTTTTATGTAAGATGACAGAACCTCTTGATCCAATACAAGTGTAATTCGGGTTTTAGAAGTGCTTGCTGAATCAGAGTCAGCTATTTGCAAGGTATCCTCAGTACTCATAAATCCCGATGCGACGGTAACGTCAATGAGAGATTTTGCACTTTCCATGCTGATCCAACCAATGCGCCGCCCTGTGGACGCGACATTCATTTTGCCCTCAAATACAACCATTCCGTTAGTTTGCACTGAGATTGTGTAAGACGGGCAGCCGGCGCCACATTCCAAGCGGTCTAAAAAGATCGCACCATTTGAATACTCAGCGTGGGGATCGACTTTCCTATCCATGCGGCTCTGCTTAACCTTGTCGACTTCAGCCGCTAAGAATTCGTGTGCGCGCTTTGTTCCGGCAACTTCATCAATTTGTTTTGCAATGCTCTCTAGCTTCTTTATACCATGCCAATATCTGATTGACTTGTGCTTGTCACCCCAATTGAAGGCAATCGTGCTTTCTGCGGCGTCAATGGGACCACGGTTGCGGGATTCATCCATGTCGCGAAAGCCAGAATCGACGATGGTGTCAATCAAGTTGTTTACCTCGTCGCCTGTAACTTTGTTTTCCCATCTGCGAGATACGCCCATAAATCGGTCATTGAGGTTATAGACTACCCGGCCGTCTGAAAAGATGTTCACGGTATAGACAGCGCATCTGCCGTAACAGCCATGTCGCGACAGCACAATTACCGGTGTGTTTGGATCATCAGGCAGGCTCTGACCACAGGAAAAGAGGAGTGTTGCGATAAAGAAAAGAACTATCCGCATGAATACACTTTGAGTTTACACTTGGATGGAAACCCACTTTGACAAGATCCTTCACTTCGTTCAGGATGACAATGCTTTTGACATTGTGAATTTGCTTCGGGGGATTTTACCCAGCAAGCTGGGCGCTACATTCGGAGCGCACGCGGTGCGGCACTACAAACTACTCGGGGGAGCAGATTTTATAGCGATGGCATTTTGCAGCAGTCTTTCAAACATGCCTGCGGCGGCGGCCACTACGATCGAACCGAAAGTGATGAGGATGCCCACCATCATCGCGCCCGCAGCATCATCATTGCCATGGTTTAACATAATGATGACTTCCTCTACGATGACAAAGCCGATGATGGCGAGCGCGCAATACTTGATGGTCTTTAGAGCTCTGACCGAATCTTGTGAGTAGATTTTGTTTTGTCCGATACTTCCGAGCAGCTTGAAGACCTGATAGAGCGCAAAGAAGAAAGGTATCGACCCCGCATAAACAAGCAAGATGAAGGGATCGGTGTAGATTTCAAACACCGTGGCGTTCGTGTTCACGCCCTCGAGGTGAGGCTCCCAAAGCAGAAACGCCAAAGCGCCAAGGCCAATACACACGACGACGATTTGAAGAAAGATAGTTGAGATTCTCGCCATTGATGCATTTCCCCAAGTTACAATCAGTACCAGATTCCGGCGGGGAACCGCTACGCGAAATCCCCGCTCGGCGGACAAAGGCGCTTTCTACACAGCGGGCGGATTGCCATCCGCCCCTACAAAGGTTTTGCGTTTCCAAAACGGTTCCGTAATCAACCCCCGCTTCACAACCTTCCTCATAATCACAGCCGTGGCGGCCAAACACACGGCGACGGCGATGACGGATGCTTCAACTCCAAAGGCGCCGCCGCTTATCCAATCCGGGCCGGTGACTTTGCCTTGAATCATGCCGGTCATGTCGTTGCCGGAAATAGGAAGACCGAAGATGCCACCCTGCGTATAATTCCACGCGAAATGCAAACCCGTGGCGAACCACAATCTGTGCGTAAGCGTGTAGGCGGCGGCGAGCAGCAGACCCGCTTCAAGCGCGAGCGCGATGCCTGCGCCAAGAGTCGCATTCGGATTCGCCATATGCATCAGCCCGAACAAAACTGCAGACAACACTAACGCGATCCATGTGCCGAGCGACTCTTCCATGATTCTGTAAATCACGCCGCGCACGAGCAATTCTTCAAAGAACCCGGACAGCGAGACTCCAAGAGCCGTGGTGGTTACCGCGAGTGAGTTAAACGCATCAATTTCAAAGTAGCCATACAGCCAGAGGAGCAGCATGGTCGAAGTAAAGAGCAGAGCTCCCAGACCCAGACCCTTGCCGAACTCGAGCAGAAAGCCGCGCGGCGAAATCTCAGTAGGCCACCGCCACTCCACCAGCCGCACATATATAATGTAGCCTATGAATTCGCCAAGGATGGCTGAGCCATTGGACAGGAGCTTGAACCAGTCGAATTCGGAAAGACCGGTGGGTTCTCCATAGCCTCGGAGAAGAACCTGAATCCCGGCAATGGGGGCAGAGATCGCGATTGAGCCGAGCAGGATTCGGCTGATGGGATTCCGCAGAATCCGGAGAAATAGATTTGGAATGGCCATGCTCATCTGACTGAGCGGCTTACCCCTTTTGTTTCATAACCCAATCGGACAGAAGTTTGTACACTTTGGCTGTCCCAGGATTGAGTTTGCGGATTGCCGCTGCATGAGCCTTGATGGTCCGGGTGTCTCCCCGGACTGCTGGGCCGGTCCAGGACCGGTCTATTCCATACTCCGAAAAGTTCGCGAGGGTTTCTTGGGCGATGGCCATGACGGCTGTCTTGGCCTGTTTTTCCGAAATTCCGATTTTCCGAAGAATGTCCAAGGCCATGGCGATATTAGCACCGAGCAGCGTGCAAGCCAAAACGGCAGCAGCATGGTAGGCAATCCGGTCTTTGCCCCGAACTTCAACGGCCACTCCATTGCAGGCCTTGGTTACCTTCCGACAAGCAGCAAGTCCCTTTACATTTCCATCAATTCCAAATACTAACGGAAAAGCTGGGTCGTAATCGTCTTCCTTGGAGCCAGACCGAACGGTGCTGCCAAAACGGGGGAAAGTCATGAACGGGTGGCAGGCTCCGACTGCGGCTCCGAGCATCTCGAGTGGTGCCAAGGGCTTAGTATCGAGGGTACCGCTGTTATGGAGAACCGAGATTCTTGGCCAGTTCAAGGGAATAGCTGCAAGCTCCCGGGCTACTGAACTTATCTGACCCGTACCAACGGAGAGCAGAAGTATGCCCTGAGACAACCGGACTTCCTTCAGCGAGGTAACGTAAGGCGCATCCAGCTCTTTTGCTACTCTGCGCCCGGCTGCGGACCCCCGCCCGCAAACTCCAACACAGGTCCAGCCGGATTTCTGCAGCCTCCGGGCGAGCACTTTGCCGACCGCGCCCGGCCCAATAAGGTAAAACTGAGATTTTGCCATGCGAACAAGGTAGCTTTCTGACTTCGCAAATGCAAGCGAAACAGGTGCCAAGCTTAGAAAAGCGAGAGAGTTAGCTTGACTCTCCGGCGAGGAATCCGTACCTTTTTGACTTGCTATAGTTCCTAAATTGGTGAAGTACGCCAATTCGAATGCAGACTCACTGGAGGAGCCGTGCTCGGCACAATTTCCGAGAATACCTGCCGTCTGAACATCTATCTGTCGCGACCGGAAGCGTCCATTCGCTCCTTTGCGGCGGACGGCTGGGGGTACGGACAGGTGTCTGACCGCAAGTGCCTCATCATTCAGGAATCGGGCAGCAAAACTATTCACGTGCTCGGAATCATCATGCCGCGTCACAAGGTTCCCAAGGAAGATCTCGACCTGGTGAAGCGAGTGCGGATAGTCGAGCAAGGACTAAAACCGGAAGACCACCGCGAGTGGAATTTCTTTCTTGATGATATCGATGATACGACCCGCAGGCAAATTCTGAGCGGGCCGCACGTCGAACCGGGAGCATTGGTCGGCGGGGATTTACATTTCTAACTAGCCAGCGTGAACGCAGGGCCCATTGCGCTGACGCAGACCCTTCAAATCCTCTGAATTGAAACCCATGTTTTTCTCACTTCTTTTCGCAACTCTTCTGACTTCACTGGCTACGAGCGCAATCGTAGCGGTTTTGTTCCGCAAGTCCATTGGCGGAATTCTCTCGCGGGTGCTGCGGGACGAGATTTCCACAGCGTGGCAGCGGTACATCATGTTTGCCGTCATCGTAGTCGGTTTAAGTTCCGGTGTCAATCTTTACAAGCTCGAGCAGTACACGGAAGGCGCACAAGGCCGCTGGGTGGACAGACCCGGTGTTGAAAACAAGCACGAAGACCAGGAGTGGCAGCCGCCGGTCCTGAACGACGAAACGTGGACGCTGGAAATCTACCGCTCCATTGTCGGCACGATTCAAGGTATCGCGTGGGCGCTGCTCGTGTTCTTCCTCGTATCGCTTGTCGCGTTCGTCATTGTGCGCGGGCAGGAGATAAAGGCGAAGACTTAAATTGGAAATACGAAATTAGAAATTAGAAAGAGGTCGTGCCAAGCACCTCCAGCTAATTGCTATTTTCCTCAATTGTTCCACTTTCTCATTTCTCATTTCACATTTCGGATTTTTCATGAAAGGCGTTATTCTCGCAGGCGGTCTCGGTACGCGTATGCTGCCG
Source organism: bacterium (assembly GCA_013360195.1). Lineage (NCBI taxonomy): Bacteria > bacterium. The sequence goes on along the minus strand of JABWCQ010000005.1, from coordinate 136,416 downwards.
TTGACCAAGATTACCAATAAACATCTCTTGCCCGTCTATGACCGGCCGATGATCTATTTCCCGATTCAGACGCTCGTGGACGCGGGTATCACTGAAATCGTCGTCGTCACCGGCGGACATTACGCGGGTGACTTTTTGAATCTGCTCGGCAACGGCAAAGCGTTCGGGCTGAAGCGGATTAACTACGCCTATCAGGAAGGCGAAGGCGGTATCGCCGACGCACTCCGGCTCGCGCGCGAATTTACGGGCGACGATTCGATTTGTGTGATTCTTGGGGATAACATTCTTGAGAACTCCATCAAGGCGCACGTGGATCAATTCAAGGGGCAAGGCAAGGGCGCGAAGATTCTCCTGAAGGAAGTTCACGATCCGCAGAGATTCGGTGTGGCCGAAGTGGATAAGAGCGGCAACGTGCTGTCGATTGTCGAAAAACCGAAAGAGCCGAAGTCCAATCTCGCGGTTATCGGTGTTTACATGTACGATTCGCACGTTTACGAAATTATCTCGACTCTGAAGCCTTCGGCGCGCGGTGAACTCGAAATTACCGACGTGAACAACGCGTACCTTGCACAGGGCACGCTCACCTCTTCGACCATCGATGGCTGGTGGACGGATGCGGGGACGTTTCCGTCGCTGTATCGTGCATCACGACTTGTGGCTGAACAGGTTAAGCCGGAGTTGAAGGAGTTTTGGTTTTAGGATAGTATAGGAGTATCAACAAATGGAGACTATTCTCTATGGAATTCGTGATGGATTTGCGTTTATTGCAGCGCGTCCCTCACTTGCCCTCGGAATTCCCCAGTAGTTTTCATCGTGTGGGTAGTTGAAAGAATGTCGAGATACGAGACATGCCCACATTGCAAAACACGAGCTCTGAAATCAGCATCAGTTTGTGCAAAATGCATACGTAACTTCTAATGCCACCGCGCTACACAGTCAGAGAAGTTTTCAAGATGCTCAAGAAAGACGGTTGGGTATATATGTATTCGCGTGGTAGTCATCACCAGTTTGAGCACCCGACAAAGCCTGGAAAAGTTACCGTTCCGGGACACGAAAATGACATTGTTTTCCCAAGTGTGTTGAATAAAATCCTGAAAAAAGCGGGGTTGAAATGAAATATGAAAAATTCTTGGTCGTGATTGAGAAGGGGCCGAAGAACTTTTGTGCCTACAGCCCTGACCTCCCGGGCGTTTTTACGACTGGAAAAACACGTGAAGAAACTGAGCGCAATATGCTTGAAGCTTTGCAGCTACATGTTGATGGCATGAAAGCGGATGGAGATAAAATTCCAAGACCGGAATCAAGCGCATTGACAATGATGGTAGAAGTGCCTACCAAAACCGAAGCCAAAAAGCGCTTGGAGAAAGATAAAGTTAAGCCAAACTCCTGGCCTAAACTTTCTTCCCGCGCACTAACCTCCCGCTAATCATGGCAGACACAAAAGACAACAACGGCGGCCTGTTCTTCATCGCGATTGCGTTGGTGGCCGCGTCATTTATTCTCGGCCATCAACTGGTCGAGATGCGCAAGGCGGGCGACATGATCTCCGTGACGGGATCGGCCAAGCGGCCTATCGTATCGGATTTGATAGTGTGGTCGGGCAACGTGTCGTCACAAGAGGGCACACAGCAAGATGCCTACAAGTCCGTGCAAGCTCATGCGCAGAGAATGCAGAAGTTTTTCAAAGAGAACGGCGTGCCCGATGCGGAAGTCACTATGAAGCCCGTGTCGAGCGAGCAGATTCAGGAATTCAATCAGAACGGCTATCAGACAGGCCGGATACTCGGCTATCGAGTGAATCAGAATTTTGAGATTCGCTCGCCGCGCGTGGACGCGATTGAAGAGCTCATCAAGAAATCGGATCAACTCATCAGCGAAGGCGTGCCGTTCTCGGGATGGGGCGCGCAATATCTTTACACCAAGCTCGCCGATTTGCGGATTGAAATGCTCGGCGAAGCGATGAAGGACGCAAGTGAACGCGCCAAGGTCATGGCCGAATCGTCCGGCTCCAAGCTTGGCGAACTGCGTGACGCGCGCATGGGAGTGTTCCAAGTGACCCCGCGCAACTCGACCGATGTTTCGGATTACGGCTATTACGATACGTCATCGAAAGAAAAAGACATCACGGCCGTTGTGAAGGCAAGCTACTCACTCGACTAAGGTTTCGTGACACGCGCACTTTTTGACTGGCGGCCGTGGCTGTTGCTGTACGTACTGCAAGTTCCGTCATTGCGCGCGTTGGTTAAGTACCTGCCTGAATCGCTGCACCTTCTCATTCCGCTCTATTTCGTTGCTGCATTTGCCGGATACGCGTGGCTGCTGCGCACAAACATGTTTGCCAAGCTCTTTGACTCGCGCGCGCTGTTCATCGGCTTAATCGCGCTGCACCTCGCGCTGAATCTGTTTATCTATCCGCAAGCGGACGCACTGAAGTATCAGGGACGAGGCAGTCCGCAGGACGATGCGTTGATTGTCGGCGGCGAACGGCTGGTGCAGGGCCTGAATCCTTACGAAGGGGAAACGTTCAAGAAGGAATGGGTGAGCGCCGGACCCGCATGGATTGTGTTCGCGCTGCCGTTTACGCTGACGGGATTCTTCGCGCTGTTCACACCGTTTTGGATTGCGCTGACGGCGTTCATCATCGAACGTTTGCGGTCGAGACGAGCGGCGCTGCTCTTTCTGATTTTGTGTTTCAGTTCGCCGGTCGTGTGGGAGCTCTCGGTGACGGGCTCGGACATGGTGGCGATGGGCTGTGCGTTTTTGCTGCTGGTCTTGTGGAGTTTTCGGGCGTGGACAGGCGGCAACTTCCTTGCAAAATTCCTGAGTGCCATTTTCACGGCAAGCGTCACGACCTCGCGTATCGTGTTCGGCTATTTGCAGCTGCTCCTTGCGGGGTTTCTGTTGCGCCGGAGTTTCAAGATGGCGATTGCGTATGGTGCGGCGACGATGGGTTTATTCGTGCTGATGCAATTGCCCTTCTATCTTTGGAATCCCGAACGCTATTTCCCGTTGACGCGATTCTTCTGGGCGAAGGGCATGCTCCCGTCGTCGCTTGAAGCCGTGTCGCTGATTACATCCGGCGCTGCGCTGCTCTATCTTGCGCTGAAAACGGAGCTGAGCGAGAACGGCTGGATTCGCGGTGCACTGCTGTCGCTCTTAATCACGATGTTTTGGTCTGCGCTCGGTGATTTGCACATGCGCGGTTATGATTTTGCGCTTTGGGAAGGCGCGAACTATTTCGGGCCGCTGATTCCGATGGCGGTTTATCTTGCCGTGGCGAGTGGTTCGCCGCGCACTACTAGCTAACTTATGCGACGAATTCTTATTACAGGACATCTCGGCATGCTCGGCAGCGAGCTTGCGCTGGCATGCGAAGATCAGGGCGATGAAGTCACCGGCTTTGATTTGCCTGATGTAGACATCACGAATCGCGACCGCGTTTTGCATCTTGCGGGCGAAGCCGACCCTGAGTTCATATTTCATTGCGCGGCATTTACAAAAGTCGATCAATGCGAGACCGAAGTTGAAACGGCGATGCGCGTCAACGCCATCGGTACACAAAACGTCGCCCTCGCAGCGGAGTCGCTTGGCGTGCCGATGCTTTACATTTCAACAGACTATATTTTTGACGGCACGAAGGACGCGCCGTACGATGAATGGGACGCGGCCAATCCGCAAAGCGTGTACGGGAAATCGAAGTATGCGGGCGAGTGTTACGTGCGGCAATTGACGAATTGGCATTACATTGTGCGCGTGTCGTGGCTGATCGGCAAAGCAGGACCGAATTTCATTGAGACGATTTTGAAACTCGCGCGCGAACGCGATGAGCTTAAAGTGGTTAATGATCAACACGGCTCGCCGACGTTTGTGGCCGACCTTGTGCCGGAGCTCTTGCGCATCAGCGAAAGTGGAGCGTTCGGAACCTATCACGTCACCAATAAAGGTTACACGACGTGGTACGATTTTGCCAAGAAGGCGCTCGAGCTGAAAGGAATTTCCACGCCGGTGATGCCGTGCGCCACGAAAGACTTTCCGCGCCCTGCGCCTCGGCCAAGGAACTCGCGGCTCTCTCCCAAGCTTTATGAACTCGCGCTGGGTAACGAAATGCCGACGTGGGAAGAGGGATTAAAGGATTATTTGAGATAACTAACCAAAATCATGGAAAATGAAAACTGTGAATGGGGTAATACCTATGAGTTTACAAATTTTCGCACTTTCTTAGAATGCGAGAACTTGCATGAGCGAAAAAACCAGGAACGGTTAGGTGCAAATGGAGCATTCATTGATCGAATAAGTGATCTTTTCTTGGTGCCCATCCGTGTGGGAGTAATCCATAATAACACGGAGTCAACTTTGATCGCTTTTTTATGGAACACAATTCATGAACGCTATTTACTTTTCATTGCTCATTACTTAAGATCGCATCAACAAGACGCATACTCAGCCCTTAGGCACGCGATAGACGCAAGTTTTGTTGCATTCTTGATGATAAAGAGAATCGGAGAAATCGAAGGGTATACAAAGCGTCATCGCGAATTTAAGTATGCGAAACAAAGCATTGAGGAATATCTAAAGGCTCAGTCATCACCAAACCTTATGCTTAGTGATTTGGTTAGAATGCATGAACTATGTAGTCAACATGGATCGCACGCAGATTTTATTGCTATCATGAATGGTCGCTTCGGCGGTCAAACAATCAGAAAAGATCGCAGTGATATTAGATTTGACTATTTTCAATATAATAATGACGATGACTTATTTATTCAATCTTTTCTCGGTATGCTGAATAGATTCCTATATATACAAGAGCTATTTGTCGAATTTTGGCAAACTGAAGGACTTAACTGTCAACTTTGGTCACGTGACATAAAGTGTTGCGGAATAGATATTACGAGATCGTTGAAAAAGCATAACATCAAATCAACATGATTCAAGGCGTTGTAACAAAGAAATTGCGGTTGATGCCCGATGAGCGGGGCCGCTTGCTGGAAATTTTGCGCAAGGACGATCCGGATTATTTGCCGATTGCGCAGGTGTATATGACCACCAACTATCCGGGCGTGGTTAAGGCTTGGCACTTTCACAAGAAGCAGTCCGATCAAATGACGTGCGTGAAGGGCATGGTCAAGGTTGTGCTTTATGATGCGCGTGAAGATTCGTCAACCAAAGGCGAAGTGAATGAATTTTTCGTGGGCGAATATAATCCGATGCTGATTGTGATTCCGCCGGGCGTTTATCACGGCTGGAAGTGCATCAGTGAAAGTGAAAGCGTCGTCGTGAATTGTCCGGATCAACTCTACAACTACGACAATCCCGACGAGCATCGCGCCGCGTACAACGATCCGAAAATTCCGTATAGCTGGGATATCGTCTACAAATAGTGCCCGATCTCAAAACACTAAATTCGCAATCGTGGGACGACCGTCTCGAAGCGCGCGCGCATACCTATCAGTTGCGCGGGCGCTTTGCGTTTGCTCATCATCATGTTGTGAAGCATCGGCCGAAGAGATGGCTTGATATCGGCACGGGCAACGGGTTTTTGCCGCAGATCACACGGCCAAAACTGCCCGATGTGCACATCACAGGAACGGATTTCGCTGAAAACGCACTGGCACATGCGCAGGGGCTGGACGAGAAGGTTCATAACGACATTGACAAGGACGGACTGCCGTTTCCCAATGCGAGTTTTGATTTCGTAACCTGCCTTGAAGTGCTGGAGCATCTGGTGTTCCCTGAACACGCGCTGAATGAGATCTCGCGCGTGCTCAAGCCGAAGGGTAAGGTCGCGCTCACGGTGCCGAACATTCAGCATGTCGAATATCTCGGTCAGCTTGTGAGAGGAAAGCTGCCCGGTCCTGCTGCCGACACGCGGCACATGAGCATCTTCACACACAAGTTTGTCGCCAAGCTTTTCGACAATGCGGGCATGGAGGTCATTCACCCCGGCGGTGTGGACGCGTCGCCCGAGTGGCTCGCGAAAATTTCTCCAAAATATCTGTGCAAGACCATTGCTGTAGTGGGGGAAAAGAGGTGAAGGGGGCTTCTCCGAAACGAAATGACATTCTAACGTATAACGAAATGTGCATGATTGAAGGGTCATCTCTGCAGCGTGGCATGAATTACAGATTGGGCGGACGACAGAGTATTTTCTTGATGAGTGTTCGCAGTAACGCACCTTATAATGATTTGATCGATGAGAATGGAAGGGTCTTAATTTACGAAGGACACGATGTTGCTCGAAATGCAACATCAAAGCATCCCAAAGAAGTTGACCAACCTGAAACCCTTGTTAGCGGCACCTTGACTGAGAATGGAAAGTTTTATCTTGCAGCACAATCATTCAAGGCAGGCAAGTCACCGCCTGAGCCAATTCGCGTCTATCAAAAGTTGCACCCAGGCGTTTGGGCATTCAATGGAACCTACTTACTTGTGGATTCATGGCGTGAAAGTGATGACATTCGGAGAGTCTTTAAGTTCCGATTGGAACTTGTTGATGAGGAATTGCGCGCGCTTACTGATCAGGAGCTATCGCACTCTCGATTGATACCAGCATCAGTTAAGGCGGAAGTATTCAAGAGAGATCGTGGACAATGCGTAATTTGTGGCAAAACGGACAACTTGCATTTTGATCACAATTTGCCTTTTTCCAAAGGTGGCACATCCTTGTTAGCCGAAAATGTCCAGCTTCTCTGCGCACGCCATAATCTTGAAAAGAGCAATAAGATAGAATAGCATAAACAGTTCATGAACCACCTCCTTGTCACCGGAGGGGCCGGGTTTATCGGCTCCAATTTTGTGCGGTATATGCTCAAAAAGTATCCGCACCTTAAAATGACAAATCTTGACGCCCTTACCTACGCGGGGAATCTCGATAACCTGAAGGATGTCGCGGGCGATTCGCGCTACCGCTTCGTGCAGGGCGATATTTGCGATGAGAAGAAGGTCGCTGAAGCGATGGACGGCTGCGACGCCGTCATCAACTTTGCCGCCGAGACGCATGTAGACCGCTCGATTCATGCGGGCGATCTGTTCGTGATGACCAACGTCAAAGGCGTCTATGTGCTGTGCGAAGAGGCACGCCGCCGCAAGGTGCAGCGCTTCCTGCATATCTCGACGGATGAAGTCTATGGCTCGCGCCTCGAAGGCTATTTCAAAGAGACCGATCCGCTGTCGCCGTCATCGCCCTATTCCGCGGCAAAGGCCGGCGGTGAACTATTGGCGCGCTCATACTTCGTGACCTATGGTCTGCCTGTGCTGATTACGCGCTCGTCGAATAACTTTGGTCCCTTTCAGTATCCCGAGAAATTGGTGCCGCTGTTCACGACCAATCTGATTGAGAACAAGCCCGTTCCCGTTTATGGCGACGGCAAGCAGGTGCGCGATTGGCTGTTTGTCGAAGATCAATGTGACGGACTCGATCTCGTTTTGCAAAAGGGCGAAGTCGGCGAAATCTATAATTGCGGCTCGCACAACGAAGAGTTCAACATTGACGTCACACACGCGATTCTGAAACTTCTGGGCAAGGGCACGGACCTGATTACCTACGTGCAGGATCGCCCCGGCCACGACCGCCGTTACGCCGTGGACACGGAAAAAATTCAAAAGCTTGGCTGGGTGAAGAAGCACAACTTCAAGCAAGGTCTCGAAAAAACTGTCAAGTGGTACGTCGAAAATGAACAGTGGTGGCGCGACATTAAATTGAAGCAATCGGACTATAAGGCTTGGATGGAAAAGCACTACACGCCACTGGCAAAAGCATAGCGGCCAGTAGAAACTCCACCTTCCTGTTCGTTCAAAAGAAGGCCGTGAAATTCAAAAGAATCACGGCCTTTTGCCTTTTCGTGAACGCTTGTTGAAACCTTTTGCGAGGAGCGAAAGTTCAAAGTCTTAGGATGGATACAAGTTGTCATGGATGGACAGGTAGAAAAATTGATGACCAGGAGGAGCAAATCATGAAGACAATTATTACCTTAACAGCGGTGATGGCGATGCTGTATTGCGGCGCACATTATAGCGAGGCCGCTGTTCCGCACTTCTTCATCGGCGCGAACGCGCAATGGAATGATCCTACCGGAGATTTTGGCGAGGCAGCCGATGAAGTGGAAGGAGCGGTGTGGGACGGCAACGCGGCCGGAGTGATGGGTGGACAATTTGATGCCGGAGTGATTTCCGACAACGGCCAACTGTATTTCGGATACCGTCTGGTGAATTTTGATGAGAAGGACGCTGACGGAAGTGTGGAGTGGAGAAACAACAGCCGCTGGCTCGCCGGTCTGCGCTGGCACGTCATAAATTCACTTGAGGCACCAATAACACCAATACTGGGGGCGGGAGTGAGCGCAGGCAAAACAGAAGGAATTTTCAAACAGCCCGGCCCCGGAGATATGATCATCGCCGAGTTGACTTCCGACATGACCTGGGGGTGGTTCGTGGAAGGCGGCGCCGCATTCAGAATACCCGAAGCTCCCATCGTCCTGAACGGCGGTGTTCAATACCATCGCTACGAGGCTTCGTTTGAGCATGAGGATTTGAACATTGAGTTCAGCATCTCGTACCTTACGTATCAGCTCGGAGCGCAAATCTATTTTTGATGGCCCCGGTCCCGAAAACAAGAAGCCGCAAACACATCCCGTGCTTGCGGTTTTCTTATTTTTCGCGGTACTCTATTACCGCGAGGACGCCCGCGGGCGGAATGCCTTCCGCTCCTAAAACACTATAACTGGTGCGCCGTCACGTCGCGCGGATGGCGCAAGCTTTCCTTGGCAATGGACTCCCAGCGAGACACGCGTCGGCATGTCTCTTCGAGCAGATTGGCTAGCTGCTCCATGTCCTCAAACGGCTTAAGCAGATAGTCACTGGCGCCGCGTTCGACACACTCGATACACTTCTGAATCGTCGTGTATGCCGTCATCATGATCACCTGAACCGTCGGTCGAGCCGTCTTCACGCGCTTCAAAAGTTCAAGCCCCGTCATCTGCGGCATGTTGATGTCCATCAGCACGACGTGAAACTTCTCGAACTCAATTCGCTCGAGTGCCTCGACGGGATTGTTGGACGTGTGCACTTCGTATCCGCGCATTGTCAAAAATGTCTCCAGCGACGACAAGATCAGATCTTCGTCGTCCACTATCATTACCTTGTACGCCATACCTGCTCCTTATGATTGTGCCGGCGGCTCTTCATGCCGCCTGAGCTTTATGTAGAATGTTGCCCCTTCACCCGTCCTGCTGCGTAAGGTCAAGTCCCCGCCGAACCGGTGCATCATGTCAGACGAAATCGAAAGCCCGAGGCCCGTCCCTTGGCCCTGCGCCTTCGTGGTGAAATAGGGGCGAAAAATCTTGTCCTGCAAGTTCTCCGGTATTCCGGGGCCGTTATCTGAAACAGACAGTATCACTTCTTCGTCTGTGATCACTTCGGTCTTGATAACAATCTTCGCGCCGTTCGCACCCGTGTGCGGAATGTGGCTCGCTAAGGCGTGTACGGAGTTCTGCAGCAGGTTAACAATGACCTGACTCAATCCCGTCGCGGAAGCTGTAACCGGCGGAACACTTTCCGCAACGTCAATTTCAATGTCACATTTTCCGCGAGCTTCGTGGCGAACCAGCATGACCGATTCATCCACAACCCTGCGAATGCTCACCGCTTCAAGTTGCCCGTTGTCCTGCCTGCCAAACGACTTGAGAGTGTTCAGCACCGACTCGATTCTGCGGCTTGCCATATCCACTGCGGCAACAGCTTCATTCATCTTCTGCAGGAATGTTTCTGCCTGCATGTTTCCGAGTTTTCCGCCGCTTGCCAGCGTGGCGTGCTGAATCACTGGAGTCAAGGCAGATATCATCATCTTCAAATTCGCAGCGTTTACCCGGCTGAACGTGTTCGGATTCTGAATTTCATGCGCGACGCCGACGGACAGATTACCTATCGTCGCCAGCCGCTCGCGGCGTGCTTCGACCAGCACTGCCTTTTCGTCGGCGGTTATATCGCGTATGTCAATCAGAAAATGCGCGGGACTATGCACGAGCTGTGTGATTTCCGCGCTCAGCAGTTTCTCCGTGCCTCCGATAGTTTCCTTCACACGAATTCGCCCACGCTTGCCCTTGACGGCTTGTTCAAGCTCGCGGACGAGCTGCGAATAAGTGGTCGTGCCTTCCGCTGCAATTCCCGCGTGCGAGAGTCCCAAGCCGAAATGACGTCCAAGTGCCTTTTTGCGGTAGTCAGGGTCATGAATTTCGAGAAGTTTCTCAACTTGCACGTTGACTTTCCACAGAACAAGATCGCCGTCAACCACCAGCAACGCGTGCGGAAGAGAATTAAGAATCTCGTTTTCACGCTGAATGATCTGTCGCTCAAGCCGCGTGACTTTGATCAACTGCAACAACTGCCATGGATTGGTCAGGCAATCGTCTGAATCAATGATTTCGTCCGAAGGGCCAAGCTCGTTTCCCGGCAATGCGCTCGACCAGCCTGGTGAGATAACCACTCCAAGTGGATTGATTCGCCGCGGCCCCCGCAGGGCATCGAGGATCTCTTCCAGGGAAAGCTCGCCGTCCGAACTCTCAAGCCAGAACACGTCCGCATTGAAGTCGGATACCAGCCCGAGCGCCACAAGACTACTGTGAACGCACTTTACTTCCATTCCCAGACCGCGCAAACTCTCAGGCAGCGGATGCGGCTTTTCCCATTCGTTGGATAGCCACAAGATCCGCCCGCCCGACCCCCATGAAGGTCCGGACGTCACGCTTATATCAGTCGGCAGAAGTGCCGAACTGCCAGGGGACGAATCGCCGGGTGTGCCCATTTCGACTCTGCTGAAGCAAGGAGGGTGCCAGCACCTGTGGGCTAAATTCCACGACAGTGCCTCTTCATCAGGCACTTGAGAAGAACCACTTTTCCCATAGTTGTATATATAACAATATGTTACAACAAAAATCTCATATCCTAAACCAAGAAAAGCCCGAGGCTTGACTATTGACTGCGGTTTATTGGTCACCTATATTGCATCGCCTTTGGCAGGAGGACTCAATTTGCTCCAGTCCTGCCGGGAACCTCACAAGGTGCATTGGGGTTTTTGGACTAACATTCCCCAATTCGTGCCTTCCACTTCGACAAACGAGGCAAGCTGACCATGGCCACGCGGGCAAAAACACCCCCCTCGAAACCGGTAAAGAGCAAGAAAACTGCCGCTGTGAAGTCCACACCGGACAGTAAGGCTGCTGTGCGAGCCAAACCGGCCAAGTCACCATCCGCCTCTTCTGCAGCAAAAAAAACTACCGCACCATTGAATAAAGCCGCGAAAAGCAAAAAGACAGCACCACCGGTTGCAGCTGATGCCACTTTAGATGACATCAAGCCCGTTGTTGTTGAACAAGTGTCTGCCGCTAAGGTGAAAGTCGCCAAGCCTGCTTCACCGTCTGAGATCGAAGAAAAGAAGCCGGCTAAGCGTGGACGCAAACCAAAGAATCCGCTCGGCGATGAAAGTGATGATGATATCGAGCTGGACGAGAAACCGGCTGGACGAGGACGAAAGAAACCTGTCGTGGAATCTGATGACGATGATCTCGAAGAAGATGATGACGACTTCGATGACGATGAAGAAGATGATGATGACGAGGTCCGGCCTGCTCGCGGTAAGAAGAAAGAGAGCGGAAAGAAAGGTGTGCGCGGCCGCCGGCGCAGCGCCACGGAAGAGTTCCTCGAAGAGGACATGGAGGAAGTCGAAGAAGTTGATGACGTCGAGATTCTTGATGATCTCGATCCGTTTTCAAGCGCGCTGATTCTCGATCCCGAACTGGCGGGACCTCCGCCTGCTCCGCCTGCACAGCTCCCGCCACGGCCAAAAAGACTTGCTCCCAGAATGCTGACGTGCGCCGATTGTGGTCAGCAATTTGGCTGGCTGTCCATCGAGAAGGTCTGCTTTAATTGCCTGAAAAAGCGCGTCGCGCAGCGCAAGAAGGATGAAGACTATTCAGGATACGGCGGTCCTGACGACGGTGGTGGTGACGACGACTACTAAGATTTAGGAGCCCGCTCAAGGTAGCGGGCTTCATTATCTCTGTGCTTGTTTTCTTGTGATAAACTCACTTATATTGTTCTGAGGAAATAATGGCCCTGCTTTTCATGCTCCTTGCAGCACTGCCCGCGTGGGCGATTGGCCCTGCACCGGTCTCGCGTTCACTCGGAGAGATTGCCGTACAGGAAGCAAACCTCGCCGCACTCGATTCCGCGGCTCGCATTGAACGCGGAATTGCGCTGCTCGAACAATTCCCTGATGATGTGCCTGCAGGACGCGAAGTGCAAAAGGCAATCGGCAAATTGCTTCCGGACTCACGAGCTTATTTTCGCACTCGGTACGAAAGGCTGAACACATCGGCCACATTCTATCTGTATGCACGCGCGACGAACTTCACGTTGGAGGAAAGTGAAATCGAATCCTGGATCGAGCGTGAGCCCGATAATTTCTGGCTCCGGCTCTGTCATATGGCTGCCGAGTGGCACAAAGAGACTCCCGATCTTAATATTGTTGAAGAGCGCGTTGAACAGGCGATACAATTGAATCCGTCCCGACCCGAAGGCTACAGCTTTTTGGGAATGCTTTATGACGAAAGAAACGACTTGAAGTCTGCGCGCGAGGCCTATGAGTCCGGTCTGGTCTGTGACCCGCAGGACGAACACATGCGTTCAAGATTGCTGGATATTTGTCTGGGGCAGCGTGATGCTCAAGCCTATTTCGCTCTGATCAATAATCTCGTGCCCGAGAGTCCGCTGGACGTTGAGTTGGGCACGATCGGCGCACCTGAGAAGAAGGTAAAGCCCGATGACCTGCGCGGCAAAGTCTCTCTGCTGGTCTATTGGTCGATGGGCTCCGAGATATGTATCAATCACACTCTTGCCGAAATGAACAAGGCCATCAATGAAGAAAAAATCAAATGGCCGGTTTATGCTGTCCATCTCGGAGGTAATCAGGCTGATGCAAGTTCGTTGATCTCCGAAACTGACCGCAACGGCACTCGCTGGAATGTCAATTTCATTCAGAGTGCTGATGCGCTGGATTTGCGACTTGATTCACCCAAGAAGCCCTGCGTTTTCGTCGTGGGCGCGGACGGATATGTCCACGCATTGGTTCATGGTAAGGGTCACGAACAGGATTTGCTCGACAGCGTTATCTGGCTTGCTGAACAGGTTCAAGCAGGCATGTAATCCGCCTGTATTGAATGACTGCAATTGCTGATGATTGCGCAGCGTTGAACACCGCAGTTTGACTGCGTTTGATATAGTTTGAGGATAGTACTATATTATTGATGCTTTTCTAACCCACAAAGGAGTATCGAATGGTTAAGGAATTCAAAGAGTTCATCATGCGCGGGAATGTGCTCGACATGGCTGTCGGTATTATCATGGGCGCGGCCTTTGGACCCATTGTCGGTAAGCTCGTCGATGGGATTCTAATGCCGCCGCTTGGTCTTGTTCTTGGAAATGTTGACTTCTCCAATATCTTTCTTGTTCTGAAAGATGGTACTCCCGCCGGTCCGTACAATTCCTTTGAAGCCGCAAAAGGCGCCGGCGCTGTTGTGATGGCATGGGGCATCTGGTTCAACACCATCATTACATTCTTGATTACGGCCTTTGCGATTTTCCTTGTCGTCAAAGCGGCAAATGCCGCGCGCCGCAAACAGGAGGCCGCTCCCGCTGCACCACCGGCTCCTCCGAAATCCGAAGTCCTGCTTGAAGAGATCCGTGACCTGTTGAAAAAGAAATAAGATATACGATGAACAATCTGACTAAAATTTTTCTCGCCCTCTTCGTTCTTACCGCTGCCGCGATTGCCGCGGAGCAGCCTGAACCGACCCCGTGGAAAGCCGAATTCTCAACCGGAATCCTTACCACACAATCCGCCTATTCCGACAATTGGACCGGCGGCGAAGCAGGATCCATCAATTGGATTGCTTTTTATAACAGCACCACGAAGCGTCAAATCACACGCAATTGGTACAATCAGTACGATTGGAAACTTTCATTCGGTCAAACGCATATTCAAGACAAGGAATCCAAGGACTGGCAGAAGCCCACGAAGTCTGAAGACAAAATTCGCGGCGACGCAATCCTGCGCCTGACAAAAGGCTGGTTCGCAGATCCCTATTTCGCGTTGACGGTCGAATCGCAGTTTCTCGATGCGTCAAGTCCGTACAACACGCGCTACGTAAATCCGCTTGAATTGACCGAATCCTCTGGTCTCGCGCGTACCATTGTAAACATTCCCGACAAGACACTCTTGACGTCGCGGCTGGGCCTTGGTTTGCGTCAGCGATTCACTCGCTATGATGACTTTTCTGATTCCACCGATACGTCTCCGGGTACAAAGTCCGAATCTACCATGGACGGCGGTGTCGAATGGGTCACTGACTTGAAACTTGGTTCAGCCACCAGCAAGTACAGTTTCGACTCAAAACTAACCGTCTTCCAAGCGTTATTCAATTCAAAATCTGATGAAGCTGTCAACGATTATTGGAAAACCGCCGACCTCAACTGGGACAACATCCTCAGAGTCAAAGTGTCTTCACTGATCAACGTCGGATTGGCCTGGCAACTCTTGTATGACAAGGAAATTGACCTCGGTGGCCGACTGAAGCAGGCGTTGAGTGTCGGACTGGTCTATAACTGGGCCAATTACGACAAGGAAGCTGAAAAGAAATAAGAACTGCAAATTTGCAAATGTAAAAAGCCCGCTCATTTCGAGCGGGCCTTTTTTATAACTTTAGACTGAAAGTATTTATCTATTTTAATAGGACAATCTTCGCGGCAACGGATTCGAATTGTGTGACCAGCTTGGCAAAGTAGATACCGCTCGCGAAGCCGCTTGCGTCAAACTGCACGCTGTGCGCGCCGATCGTTCGAAACTCCTCGGCAGACCTCCAAACCTCCCGTCCTAAAACATCAAATATGGTAATCACGCTGTGTGCCCCGTGCTTCAGCTCAAACGACAGCGTCGTGGATGCGTTAAATGGATTCGGGAAAACAACCAACTCTATGCTCTGTGGGAGTTCAACTTCATTATCCACGGAAGTAATCGTATCCGTCAACCACGGAATAAATTGAACAGGCCCGGTGATCGTGTCTCCCAAGCCAAGCGGGTTGTCCGTCTCGTGATACGGTCCACTTGCGTCGCCCCAATAGTTGAAACGAGCGTCAGTTTGCGCTGAACCGTCAAGCGCATAACCGCAATCAACAAAAACGTTATTCCTCATTGTGTGCGGCATCCCCTGCCACGGACCCCCGCTTCCGCCAATTGAAGGCAGGCCGTTCAGGCTGTCGTGAACGAAGCGGTTGTTCTCGATCAAAGCCGGATATCCTACGTACGGCCAAATGTCGTCAGCCGTCACATAGCCCGCGCACTCAACGAAGCTATTGCCAAAAATGAGCGCGCCTCGCCCAGTTGGTGTAGTCGTGTAAAGTATCCCCAACGCGCCCGCCGCCATTTGTCCAACATTTAGTCCCGTACAGCGAATGAAGGTATTGCCTGCTATTCTCGCCGAATCAGGCAGCACCGCGCCGATCCTGACGGCGTGGTTTCCATATACACAATCAAGGATTGTATTGTTAATGAATATTGGCATTGTGTCACCTATTGATACCGCGCTTTCAAAAGGTGACATGATAGCCGGGCCGAACGTGCAATTCTTTACAGTGTGAGGTCCACGGCTAGCCGAGAGCAATCGCATCCCGCCGTCACAGGAAAACTCGCATGAATCGAGTATGGATGAACTGACGTTTACAAGGCTTCGCATTCCGCTCTCAAAGCTTGAAAATTTGCAAAGCCTTGCCAAAAGTGTGTTGCCATATCTAACGATGACGCCTGTAAACAAAACCGATCTGAAGTCACATGCTTCAAGTCTAACAATGGCGCCAATGCTGTCCTGTTTCTGATTAAAGCCGTAATATGCAGAATCAATAATACAGTTGCTAATCACTGTTCCATCTGCCCAACTTCGAATACAGTCACGACCTCCGTTCCGGAAATAAAAATCTCTGATTATTGCTGACGATGAGCGTTGTAGAACAAGCAACGGAGTTGAATCTGGAAGCTCTAGATTCGCTATGTCAATGACAGGCTGGACTCTCTCGCCTAACATTGAATCAACTTCTCCAAGCATCGTAAAAGAAATTGCAGGAGCAATCAGCGCCTCTTCATATGTCCCCAACGCGACCATGAGCGTGTCATTTTCAGAAAGAGAGTCGAGTCCTTCTTGAATGCTATCGAATTCGGCCGGAATATGGACGATTCGGGCAAACAGCGATTCGAAAAGACATATGATGAGTAGGCAAATTCCCACGGATCAATTACAGGCATCCCGCGCCAGATGTTCCCCATTCCAGACACCCGTAAGCTTTACAAATGTCAATGAACTCTTCGCAACATGCGTCAATGTCTTCTTCTTCATCAGTACATGGAATCAAGCACACATACATAATATAGTTGCCCGACGTCATGCTCGTAACATTTGTGCTATCCGCGCATAAGTTGTTGCCGCAGACGCTTAATGTGTTAACAGTTGCAACAGGTGCGACTCCAGGTGGATCAGTATAGATACTTACACAAGATGCGCAGTGACCGCAATTGTTTTCACCGCAATCCACAATAGCCTTTAACTTGTAGGTTCCCCCGCAGTCCACGTGGAAAGTGTAAGATGTACAACCAATTAAGGAGTTACAGTTTGGCGCTGCTGAGCACTCCCTATCCGATCCGATAACAAGTTTATTACACCCCGGATCATCCGTCTGCCCAAATACCGTCGTGCAGTACAGCAGTTGCAATATGACCCACAAAACATGTCTCTTCATCGCAACCTCCTATTGTTTGGCGCCCCGCCCCCAGCCGAGGCGGGGTTGCTGTCATTATATCAAAAAAAAGCTGACTTTGTCAAGAGAGTTCACCAATTCCACGTTAATATGTCATTTCAAGCCGTTTAAGTGAAAACTTCTCAACACGATAAAAACGGACGACATTGCTGCCGCCCGCTGTGAAAATTCCTGTTAGAAACCGTACAACTATCTTCTTCGATTCGCCATTTTCCCGTGCGCAACGCCTTCGTGACAGATTAAGCATCGTCGCTCGTTCATGTGATCCGGTAAGGTTGAGTTGACGAGCGTTTGATGACATGCCACGCAATTATTCGTGACGATGTCTTCACCGGATTCCTTCAGCCGCATCAGTTGCGGATCGCCAAATGTGAACACATACGAGTGCCGCGCACCATGCTCCATTTTCGTCGCATACTTCCCGACGAAATCATTCGGCGTGTGACACTCGTTGCACGTGATGTGACGGTGACTCGACACCTTCCAGCCGTCGTAAGCGTCCTTCATCACATGGCAATTCACGCATGCCAGCGGATCGTCCTGAAGGTACGAATACGCCTTACTGTAATAGGCCGTGTACAGCCCAAGCGCCACGAATGCGCCAAGCAATATCGCCGTCAACGAGACCAGAAATGAGGGTTTCTTCATGCTCTAAACCCCGGCTATTTGGTCAACGATGCGACATCAAGCTTGCCGTGTTTTGCCAGAAGTTTCGTCGCTGAAAGCTCCGCCTGCCGCGCAAAGTCTATTGCGTCACCCAACATGCGTGTCGCTTCCTGAGGACTGTGGAATCCCATCGAATTCTCCGCCGATACAAAATCCCAACGGATGTGTGCCTTGCGATGCAGCTTCCTGCACTCTTCAAGTTCCGCATCCGTCGCTCCCGCCGCAATTGCTGCCTTGATTGCGTCAATCGCCGCGATGATGGCAACTTCCGACCTGTCCATCAAATTATAGGTCCGGTCTTGAATCTCCCGAATCCGCATCGCCATTTCGTCCTCGCTCTCGCGATGGCATGTCAAACACGCGTTCGTCAAATTCATATACGGCGAGCGTATCCAATGGTCTGTTATCTTGATGGATCCGTCCCTCGTGTAAGGCATGTGGCAATCCGCGCAGCCCACGCCGCTCCGCGAGTGAATACCGCTGCTCCACATTTCGTACTCCGGATGCTGCATCTTCACCATCTTCGCGCCCGTCTCCGCGTGAACCCAGTCATAGAATCCGATGGAATCGTAATAAGCTTCTATCGAGTCAATCGAAAGCCCCTTGTCCCACGGGAAGGTTACATAATTTGTCTCCTTCTGCCAGTAATACTCCACATGACACTGTGCGCAGGCGTCCGTCCGCTTCAAATTCTGATCGTGCGCTTTGATGTCTATCCCCCTCCGCGTCTGCGCTTCTATGTATGCAGGCCGCCGCACGAGCAACTCCATCGTCTCCGAGTTGTGGCAGTCGCCGCACGATATCGAATGCTTGAATCCGTGCTTTTCCACAAGTTCCTTAACCGGTGTCTTGTAAAATGCTTCAGCTCCGTTCTCTTCGATAAAAAGCGGAACTTGCGGACTCTTGCACGTCATACACGACCCCGGCTTCTTGTCGCCAAGTCGTTTTATCTCGAGCATGTCCGGAAGGGCATTCATATGCCCGCGCTCTTCGTTATAGTCAACGCTGAACGAGTAGCCCGCGAACAACCGAACCATTCGCGGGTCCTTTTCAAGCTTCGAAAACGATTCTGATCCGCCATATCTTGCATACGGACTGATCTTCGCAAGCTCCGACGTCTTCATCGTCTTCATATAAGCCGCATATTCGCGCGGGAAATTCGCCTTCCACTTCTCGGGATCCGGCTCGCCCCACGAAATCTCCTGAGTCTTGATATAGGAATAGCGGGCTTCCTGCTTCTTCTCAAAAATGTCCGTCAGCAGCCACACCAGAAAAAGAACGGCCACTGCGCTGATGAAAAACAAAAGTATGGGTGCGGCTGCGCCGCGCGAAGATAATAACTTTTTCATGAGAGGTTCTCCTTGTTCGGGATGCCCTTAAGGTACGGCGGTCAGGAACTTAAATCAACCACCCCATAATATTGACCACCGGTGTCCTAATTACAGTAAACTCTATATTTAAGATAAATTTGTCCAAAATCGAGAGGCACTAAAATATTGTTTATTATACGCCATTGCACCTATCTTCTCAAACGGTTGATTTTCTGCTCAAACAGCCGTATCTTACGTGTCTATAAAATCCGTAAACTAACCGCTGTTCGGAAGGAGGTGAACTTTTAGCCATGCCATTTGTCAAAGCCCGAGAGGGTGAACCTATGGAGCGCCTTGTGCGCCGCTTTCAGAAGGCCTGTGAAAAGTCCGGAATCCTGTCCGAAGTCCGCCGCCGTCAATTCTACGAAAAACCCTGTGAAACGGCCAAGCGGGAACGCAGCCAAGCTGAGCGTAAGATTCGCAAAATCAACCGAATCCTCCGCAACCGCTAAACTCTGATTGCCTTTCCAAGTCGCCCGAACAGCTTTCTGTCCGGGCGATTTCGCTTTCATTATATGTATCCGCGTTGCGCCTGTGCTTCCGCTTGAATAAATTGTAAGTCACTCATGCATATCCTTGATATCCTCATCATCTTCCTACTCATCGGCTTCGGCATCGGCGGAATCCGGCGCGGCTTCCTCTTCGAACTGATGATCACCATCGGTCTTGCGGCAAGCTTGCTCCTGACGCTGCTCTTCCGGGACCAATTACAGGATATCGCCGGACGCTTCGCCGACCCCGGTTGGGAATTGCGCTGGGCATCGGGTCTGGTCTTCCTGCTTTTCTTCCTGCTTATCTACCTTGTCTTTGCCTATTTCGGACACCGTATGCACACGTGGATAGACGGCACGAAACTGAAATGGCCCGACCGAATTCTCGGCCTGCTCGGCGGAACGGCAAAAGGAATCTTCCTGCTTGCCGCTTTGGTCATGGTCATTCAATGGGCTGATGCAAGCGGAAATATGAGCACCTTCATGAATAAGTCAAAACTTATTCGCGAAGGAAAGAAAGTCGCCTTCAGCATCACCCACTGGGAGAGCTGGGAAAAGCGCAGGTGGGTATGATTGGTGAAGAAACCCTCCTCGCTCTCGAATGGGAGCGGGTTATCTCTATTGCCGCCGGCTTGGCCGCTTCACCCCTCGGGGCGGAGCGGCTTTTAGCACTCGATGTTCCCGTCTCAAAGAACCGCGCTGAACTTCTGCTTATTCGCACACAGGAAATGGTTCGTGTGCTCACGGAGACGGACGGCGGATTACCCATGGATGGTCTTGCCGACGTTCGCGAACCACTCTCGCGTGCCGCTATTGAGGGAGCAAGCCTCGACCCGCTTGACTTACGCAAGATTGCCGAATCCATCGCCTGCTATAATCGTGTCCGCGTGCAGCTTCACACGCGAGGTGAATCACTCCCCGAACTGGCAGGACTTGCCGGCCGTCTCTGGGACCACGGCCGTATCGCCAAACAAATCGAATCCGCCATTGATCTCAACGGCGAGCTCTTTGATGATGCGTCTCCCGACTTGAAACGGCTCCGTCACGAACGCCGCAAGGAAAACAAGCACCTCGAGGACCGGCTCGGATCCATCATGCAGAAATGGGCGGACCAAGGCTATCTGCAGGACAGCGTCGTCAGTTTCCGCGACGGCAAACTCGTTCTCCCTGTGCGCGATGATGCCAAGCACAAAGTGCAGGGAGTGATGGTGGACACCAGCGCCTCCGGCGCCACCGTCTTTCTTGAACCCGTCGAAACACTTCCTATTTCCAACAAGCTTCGGCAACTCGAACTCGAAGAAAAGCGCGAAATTCATCGCATTCTTTTGAAACTCACAGCGCTTGTCCACGAGCACCTCGAAGAGATTATTCTCTCGCTTGAAATCATGGCCGAGTTCGATGAGCTTTATGCGCGCGCAAGACTCGCGCTGCGTTGGGAAGGCACTGCGCCGGAACTCAATGATATCGGTGTCATCCGGCTGTGGCGCGCCAGGCATCCGCTCTTGATTGAGCGCATGCGCGAAAAAAAATTACAGTCCGTTGTTCCGCTCACTTTAGAAATCATCCCCCCGATTCGCACCGTCGTTGTTTCCGGCCCCAACGCCGGCGGCAAAACGGTGGCGCTGAAAACCGTCGGTCTCTTGAGCCTGATGGCTGGCGCGGGCTTCTTTATTCCCGCTTCCTCCGGAAGTCAGCTCCCGTACTTCGAAAGCATCTGGGCTGACATCGGCGACGCGCAATCCCTCGAAGGGGATTTGTCAACTTTCACCGGTCACGTCGCGCGATTGCGAAAAATGACAGAGGAATCCGCGCGCAGCAAGCTCCTGCTTGTGGATGAAATCGGTTCCTCCACCGACCCCGCAATTGGTGCCGCACTCGCGCAAGCCACGTTGCTCGAATGGACGATGCAGAATGCCGTCAGTGTCGTCACCACACACCATGGCTCGCTGAAAGCCTTCGCGCACGAAACCGAAGGTTTGGTGAACGGCTCAATGGCTTTCGACGAACAAAGCCTGACTCCAACATATCACTTCCGTGAAGGATTGCCCGGCTCAAGCTACGCCCTCGAAATTGCCCAGCGAGTCGGATTTCCTAACCGTGTCCTGACTCGTGCACGCTCCTTCCTCGATAAGGGCGCGCTCGGTCTCGAAGAACTCGTCAGCGAACTCTCACGCAAGATCGAGGAATACGAAAAACTGCGCAAAGAGTCCGACCTGAAGCTCACTCAGTACGAAGCGCTCTCCAAACTCTATCAGGAGCGGTCTGACGAACTGAAGAAAATCAAGGCGCAAGCCAAGAAACAGGCTCTCGCGGAAGCGGAAAAGCTTGTCGAAGAGTCGCGTAAGGAAATCGAAAAGCTCGTTCAGCAGATTAAAGAACAGCAGGCTGAAAAAGCCGCCGTCACGTCCGCGCGTGAAAAATTGCGTGCGCTTCGCGAAAAAGTCGAAGTCGAAAAGACAAAAAATGTCAAGGAGCTGAAGGAACCGGTTCCTGAAATTCGCCGTCCGCAAGCCATTGAAGTCGGCTTGCATGTCGGGGTGGACGGCGTCGAAGGTGAAGGTGTGGTCACAAATCTGAAGCGCGGCGGCAAACAGGTCGAAGTCGAAATGAACGGCATGCGCTTGTGGTTCGATGCGTCGCGGCTCTACATGCCCGACCTCTCGAAAAAGAAAAAGTCGGCACAAATCAAAGTCAACGTGCAAATGAGTGATGAGCGCATCACCGGCGAACTCGATCTGCGCGGCAAGCTTGGTGATGAGGCCGTTCCCATGATTGACCGCTATCTTGCTGTCGCTTCAGAACAGCGATATCCCAGTGTCAAAATCATTCACGGCAAAGGCACCGGCGCGCTGCGCGTCCGCGTTCGTGAGTTTCTTCAGCGGCACCCTCTGGTCAAAAATATGCATGACGGAGGCGCCAATCAGGATGACTTCGGCTCCACCGTCGTCGAGCTATATTAAGGAGAGCATCCCTTTATGCTACCGGCGGCCTCCGGCCGTCTGCGCATCCACTTCTTTGATTCCGCGTCCCACTCGCCTCGTGCACGGTTTCCAAAACCTCTCTGACCCACCTCTTGCCTCCCGGAAGCCTCTCCAAATTTCAAGCATCTATTGTTTTTTAAGAATTTGTAATTGTATTGACATAAAAATTCTTCTTGACAAATTAATTTTTCGGTTGTAAATTACACCCATGAACGCCGCGAGAATTATCTCCGACCTCGAAGTCGCCGCTCAAATCCTCAATCAGGAGCGACAAGAGCTGCTTGACCTCCTGAAAGAGTCCCATTCCGCCAGTTCGCTTGCCCGCATTACCAATCGTCCGCGCCAGCAAATCAACTATCACCTGCGTGAACTTGAAAAACGCGGATTCATCAAGCACGTCGAAGACCGCAGGCGGGGAAACTGCATCGAACGGGTGCTCGTGCGCACCAACGATGTGCTCTACTTCAGCCCTGATGTTCTCGGCAAAATGGCGCCTGCCCCGGAACGTGAACCTGACAAACTCTCGGCTAACTTTCTGCTCGCTACCGCTGCGCGTCTGATTCGTGACCTCGGCCGTGTGATGCAAAAAGCCACGGAGCAAAAAAAGAAAGTCGCGACACTGACTTTCTCTGCCGAAGTTTCCTTTGCGAGCGCCGACGAACGCGCGAAATTCGCTGCTGAAGTCACCGATGCACTGACTCGCATCACCGCAAAATACAATAATGATGCTCCCGACTCGCGGAAATTCGCGTGGATGTTCGGAGCGTATCCAATCGTCAAAGATGATTAAAAGGGGAACAACCATGCCGGTCTATAAGCAAATCGAAGGGAATCACCGCGCCATAATCGGCGAATTTGAATTTGATCTCGCACCGCAGGATGTCTGGAGAGCTCTCACCGACCCCGAAGAAATCGCCAACTGGTTCAGTCTGCGCGCGCGTGTCGAAGGAAAAGTGAACGGCGAAATTCAATTCGATTGGAAGCCGCTCTTTGATTTCGAGTGGATTGACCGTATCACCATCTGGGAACCTGACAAAAGATTGGCCTTCGCTCCCCGGCCTGAAACCGTCGCCAAAGAGGGACTCGACTACCTCTGCGAGTTTGTCATCACCACCGGCAAAGGCAAAACCAAACTGACGATGGTTCATTCCGGCTTCTCAACTGACGCCAAATGGGATGATGAGTTCGATTCCTACTTCGGCGGCTGGAACTATGAACTGTTCTCGCTTTCACATTATCTGACACATCACTTCGGAAAACAGCGCCGCCTCATCTGGACGGCACTCAATTACGCCGAACACGGTATTACGAATCCCTACAAACATCTCGCGGACTCCACCGGTCTGTTTGCGGAAAAGAGCCTTCGCAGCTTCAAAGTCGGCGATACCTTTCGTTTCCCACTGAATGAGTCCGAAATCATTCAAGGGAAAGTCGTGCAACTCGAACCGGACGGCCACGACCAATTCGCGGGCGTCATCGAGAGTTTGAATCAAGGTCTCTTTCGCATCGGTGCCGGTCAGCGTTTCTTTTTTGCCTGGCTTGCCCTTTACGACATGGACGAGCAGCGTGCCGTGAGAATCGAAAAACTCTTTCACGAAAGATTCGCCGCCGCGCTTGCCCAACCGGCATAAAAAAAACGGGCAGCCGCATGGCCGCCCGCTTATGAAACCAGCGCGTCGAATGCTACTTCAGATAAAGCAGTTTGCTCGTCTGCACTGTCGTGGCCGATGTCGCGCGAACGAAATACAATCCGGCCGCTCCTTCCGGTGACCACTGCATACGATGTGTGCCCGGTGTCAGGTTGCTCATCCGGTTCGCATACACTTCGCGTCCCAGCACGTCCGTAATCGTAATGTTGATGTCGCGCGCGCTGCCGACCGCAAACTCGAGCGTCGCGATTCCGTTAAACGGATTCGGATAGCTGTTCACCAATGCAAAACTCTCCGCCATCGCAAGCGGTTCATCGCCGACCGCCGATCCGGCAATCACGTCAGTTGGATAGCGCAATGTGATTTGATAGCCGTCCGTATAAGGAGAGCTGTTGTCAAACTGCGTCACGATGCCGCGCACCGTGAACGGACCCGACGGCTGCGGAGCCGTGCCTGCCTGCGAATCTCCGTCAAAGCGAATCGTCAGCGTTCCCGCTCCGTCCGTCACTGTGATATTCGCATTCTGACCCGAACCCGACGGCCACGGATCGCCGCCGACAATCGTCACATTGCGAACTTCGACCAGCATGCCTTCAAATGCTTCGAGGAAGGATGCGCCCGTCAACACCAGAGGAGTTATCTCGCCCGTTCCTTCGAGTACCTCGACTTGGAATGTGCAATTACCCGCGCCTGAAGCGAGAATCTCTGTCAACCCGTTGAACTGACCGACCCAGCCCGATACCTCCACGCAGTCGCCTTCCGTAATCCCTGCCGGAACTGTGCCGCGGAACACGTTAACTCCCGCGTTGTCATCCTGAATAAAGAAGTTCGATTCCGTCAGGCTGTCCAGCGTGTAATTGTTGACATTCACGATGCCGCGCACAACAACAAATTCACCGAGCAAAGTCGGCACACCGTTGTCGTCGTTCTCGCGCAAATCTTCAAGGATCGCGACAATCGGATCGCACGGTTCGCCGCTGTTCGGCGCGCCCGGAGTTTGAGTGTCCGCGCTCGCCCAGTCCGTCGCGTTATTGTCCGTATCCGAATGATCAGGAATACGCGCCAGAGGATAGTTCACACCCTGTGACGGAAACGGATCCGGAGCGTTCGTGCCGCCTTCGCCCGTGCAATTGTCGTCCGCATCGCACTGTCCGTAGCAAAGATGGTCAACCGTTTGCCCCTGCGCGTTGCGCAAATCTATGCCGTCGCAGGACACCGCGTCCGCGCTGCCAGCGTTCTGCCAATCGTGCGGTGAAACCTGATCAACGTTTTGCACCGCCGATCCGCCGACGACGTAATATCCGTCATTCGGAATCGTGCCGGTCAAGTTCACCGTAAAATATACCGCGCCACCGTTGCCGTTGATTCCAACCAACGACCAGCCGTCAAGATCCGTCCCTGCCGGACCGTAAATTTCGGTATAGAGAATGTTCGTGTCGTCGGTCCCCTGATTGTCATAGAGAACCTCGTTGATCATCACCTGTCCGAATGCCATCGGCGCAAGCAGACACAACATTAAAACCGCTTTCAAACGCATCTTTCGTCTCCTGATTTATCTTATGAAAATAGAAATTTCTGTTTAGCTTCTGTCCACGAACTGCCATCTGCCGTCCAGTTTCGGACGGAGCGGCTCAATGTGCGATTTGATATACTCAATGACCGCCTCACGCATATAGACTCCGGATTCCACCGCCGCTTGACTGCGCAATGCCGAGAGTTTCTCCATGCCGGAATTGCCTTCCAGCAGATAATCCGTCGTCACGAGTCTGTAGGTTTTGTCCGGTTCGACAGGCTTTCCACCGATTTCCAGCAAAATCACTCTGTCGCCGCGCTCGCGCGTGCGGTCAACCTTCACGCGCATACCGCCCACATACAAGCCGCTGCCACCGTAGGCGACCTTGTCTTCGATCATCTCCTTGATAAACGCGCCCGTCACTTCCACCGCGCCGAGTGTGTTGTCAAACGGAAGCACATTAAAAACATCCTGCGGAGTCAAATTCCCGCCCGGCAAGTCCGTACGTACGCCGCCTTTGTTCGTGATGGAAATATCTCCTTTTAGCCGCCACAGCATGGCATCACACACCAGATTACCCAAGGCGGATTCCGCTTCGCCGATGCGTGTTATCGGCTGTTCAGCCTTGCCAATTACATCGTTGAATCCGACCTCCACGCGAGCCACAACCGTGTCAATACACTCCGCAATCTCCCGGTCGCGCGGAAATTGATCGGAGAACAGCGTTATCAGTGTACTCTCGTCGGAAAAATTCTTCCACCCCAAGAGCTGTCCCGTCGCCACGTCAAACTCAAATTCCACGGCCATCAGATTCGTCCCCCGGCCGTACCCCTGAAAACACGGCGTATGCGTCACCGGGTCAACCCAGGGCTCGACATACCCGACGTGAATATCGCCGGCGAACAATATGTCTATTCCCGGCACCCGGCGCGCCAATTCAAAGGAGTTGCGAACATAAGGTGATTTCCACCCCTCCTTCTCACGGCGTTCGAGGTCGTCCCACGCATCCCAACGGTCAAACGGCAGTCCCAAATGGCAGGCCGCGATAATGACATTGCAGCCCAGCGCGCGTAAACTGTCGCGATACTTTTCGAGAGTTGTTGTTTCCGGTGCGAAATAAAGATTCCGCACATTCTCTTCAAAACTCGCGCGCTCCGTTCCCGAAGTCGTAATCCCGATGATTCCGACTTTCAGCGGACCGTATTCCTTGATGATATACGTGCCGCAAAAATTCGTCGTGTCCCCGTTCGTGATATCATAGGTATTCGCGGACAGCGTGGGAAACTCCGCCATCCTGATTAACTTCTCAGGCACATGACGGCCGAGGTCAAACTCATGATTGCCGAGCACCCAAGCGTCATACTTCACTTCGTTCATGAAGCGCATCACCGCTTCACCTTCGCTCTTCGTGCCCACGAGGGTACCCTGAAAAATATCACCCGTGTCGAGCAGCAGAAAGCCCTTGCCGTTCTCCTGTGCGTGCTGCCGCAATCGCTTTGCAAGCGTTGCCAGCGAAGCGCCGCCGCCGAGCTCCGGCGGAAACTCCGGATTCATAAACGTCGCCTTCGACGAATCGACGCCGCCGTGTACGTCATTTGTGTTACAGATGACCAGTTTGTAGGTTTCCGCCTGCGCAAACTGCGCCGCGACCACCAACAGCGCTATGCAAATCAAACTTCTCTTCATAAACTCTAGAGCTCCCACGTGAGCGACATCATGCCGCGAAACACCGCCGTTTCCACCCGGTCACGGTCTTCACGGTCGGTCTCGCCGTAAAGCGATTGCGGAAATAAATCATCCGCCGCGTAGTTCATCTCGCCGAATTCCAATCCGAAATCCGCGTGCATCCTGCGCAGCGTGAAGCCGATGCCCGCCGTGAACAGCGTCGTCGCGCGATCCTTGTCCGACGGCGATGTGGCATAGACGATTCCAAACCGCGCCGGTGTGCCCGGCACAATCTGTTGCTCCGCGCCTGCGCGAAACTCCAGCACGTCGTTCAAACCATCGTCCACCTGACTGAACGTGTGCAGCTCGGATTCGAAATAGACTTGCGGACGGTATTCGTTCTGCGGACGGTACTGCACTCCCGCTGCAATATGCGCGGGATAGGTAACGCGGCCATCTGCGGTCGTACTCGTCGTGCTGTCGCCTATCGTGATGTTGTTTCTGACTTCATATTTCAATTTGCCGGTCGGAAACAGCGCACGCGCACCAACCCGCACGCGCTCGTTAATGTCATAGGTTCCGCCAAAATTCACATCAACCGGCATGCCATCGAGCGAGTAATCCACGTGCTGCGATTGGTCGAGCGAATCGGGATTCGCGTAAAACACGCCGTTGTCGTAACCCCAATCACCCGTGAGCAGGGACAAGCTGAATCCCATTGCCATCTTGCCCTGCTTGGCGGCCGCTCCCAATGTGAACGCGCGCAAATCACCGGTCACTTCGAGCACGTTCTTGCCCAGCACCAAATCCTGCACACCGCCCGAGGTGAAACGATTGCGCACCTCTTCGTGATAGGTGTAATCAAATTGATAGGCCGAATAGCTGCCGAGAGAAATGACGAAGGATTCAAGCTCATTCTGTTTCACACGGTAAGAGGCGCCGCCGTCCAGCTTGGAGTAAACGTGGTCATTCAGCGCATAGTTGTTGTATCCCAGCACTCCGTCGAACGCGTCATAAAACGGATAGGAGCGGGTTTCCTTGATGCGCGATACATCCGCATTGAAGCCCACGAGCCACTTGTCAGTTTGAAAAGCCATCGTAGCGGGATTGCCCATCAGCGCCGCATTGCCTAATTGATTCGTCAGGAAGGTGTGACCAAGCCCAAGCGATCGCGCCGAAAACGAACCGGGTCTGGTTCCCGCGCCGTCATCCGGCATCGGAGCTTGTGCAAATGAGCAAGCGGCCAACAATAAAACGGTGACAAAAGTGCTGAGCGACTTCATAGGTGAACAGTATGATAAGTGAATAAGATTACGGAACGATGAGAGAATCCGAAGCGGTCAAGGCGGGTTCCGGTGCGCGGAAGGTGACGTCGTAGAGCAAACCTTCGCGTGCGGCAAGTTTCGAAGTAAATTGCAGCGTCGGATGAGCCGAATCATCTTTGCAGATGCCGGGCGGACAGGAGTCACCCAGAATCACGATTCTGCTCTCGACCAATTCAAGTTTTGTCAAGTCTTGGGGCAGCGCGCGCACGTCGCGGCGCAGAGCATAGGCAAGTAAATCGGAACGGTCACTGTAAATCGGCGTATTGTATTCATCTCGAAGCTCCATCAGCAGGGACGAACTCTGGTAGTCAAAACCGCGCACTCCGCCGCCCGCTTGAAATGATTGCCATGCGAACTCTCCCGTCTGCCAGACGGGAAAAAGGAGCAGCACGACACACGACCAAACCGCGACGGCCGTGCCCTTGCCAGACCACGCACTGGATACCGGCTGAAAATCACGGAAGCTGTCAATTCCCAACGCCGGCCAAAGCACGAACGCCGGAATCAGCACGACCATTGTCGTGGCAAGCGGAAAAAGCAGAAGATGCGCAAGCCAGACGAAACAGAGCAAAATCCAAACTTGCAGCTCACGCCGCTTTAACGCGGGACCGATTCCCGCCGGGCCGCGCGTCGTAAGATAGACATACAGTAATCCGGCTAGAATCGCGAGTGTTGCAATCACGCGCACCCACAGCGGCCAGCTTGCCCGCATTGTCCATGCGGATATCGAATCTATTGCGGGAAGTATTCCGCCGAACAGCTCGATATGCGGTGCGCTGATCTGAGAGAATACGTAGAGTGACGGCGCGAGTGCGGCGGCACTGAAAAATATCACGGCTGAACCACGCCGCGCGAGATTGCCGCGTCCGCCCAGAAGAATCGCCAGTGCGCAGCCAGAGGAAATCACGATCGCCGGAAGCCAAATCAAGCCCGCCACTCCGAAACATAGTGCTGCGGCGGCAAAAGCAAGATTCTCCTCTTCAAGCAGAAATCTCGCCAGCGCCAGCAGTCCCAAAGTGCACAGCAAGAGAGCAGTCGGCAGAGGAGAGAGCGAAAACGCTTCCGAAAAGAGCAACACCCCCATGCAGGCCGCGAGCGAAGCTCCGGCCACGACGACGCGCGAGAGCAAATGCCGCAAATAGAATCTCGTGATGGTATAGAGCAGCAAGCCGAGCATCAGCGACTGCCAGAAGCGCGCGGCAAACTCGATTTCAAGTCCGGTTTTCGCGAACAACGATAGCAATAGTGGCCACAGCGGTCCGGCCGGAAATTCCGCAGCCGCGAATTGGAACTTTGCGCCGGCGGAAAGGTCGCGCGCAGTCTTCAGCCACGAGAATTGCTCGTGCGTTACCGCAATGCCCCACAGCTGCGTTGCCCAGATGACTACTGCCATCGGCAAGACGGCGAATAACAGGGGAAGATACTTATCCGAAGCTGGCCGAAAAACCGGACTGCGTGTCATTCCGATGGTTTCTCTCCCAGCAATGCTTCAATTTTCGCGATTACTTCAGGTGCATCCGGCTGCACTTTGTAGTGAAAGCGCGCGGCGATGTTGCCGTCTCTGTCCAGCAGAAACTTCGTAAAGTTCCACGGAACTTCCTCGGCGGGCTCGCTGTGCTCGACCAGATATCTGTAGAGCGGATGCTTGTTCTCGCCCAGCACCGGAATCTTTTTCATCAACGGGAATTTCACACCGTAGGTGGTAGTGCAAAACTCTTTGATTTGCGCGTCCGTCCCCGGTTCCTGCTGGCCGAAATCATTGGAGGGAAAAGCGATGACTGTGAAACCTCGATGCATGTATTTCTCGTAAATGGCTTCCAACCCCGCGTATTGCGGAGTGTGCCCGCATTCGCTGGCGGTATTCACGATGAGCACCACTTGACCCTTGAAAGCCTCAAGCGTCGTTGTGTCACCGGAATTGGTTTGAAAGGGGATGGTGGTCAATTCGGAAGCCATAATTGCAAGCGGTATCATCAAATTAGTTATCGTGGCAAATATTCCCATCTTCGCGGATCTTTCGGGTCTTTGTAAAACTCTACGCTGTGCATTGTGCCGGATTGACTGCCGATTAATCCGCCGAAAGTGCCGCCGATTATCGCGCCTGCCGCGACGCTTTGAATAATCACAACAGCGTCGTTCTCCTTGTCTTGAAAGTGTCCATACGGTTGAGACTCAGGCCCTGTCTCTTCCACATAATCCGGATCAATCGCCGCAATCATGCCGCCAATAATCAGCCCGAGCACACTGCCAGTAATGCCGCCAATCAGCGCACCGTCTTTGATGCCTTTGCGGACGTCCTGCGTGGCAATCGAGCGAATGCGGTCATTCATCACGACAATCCGGTCTGTCGCACCGTCAATCCGAAACACCGTCGAGTCCGGCCCGATAAACACGTCGGTCGCGTGCAGTGTGCTTCCGGCATGCATCTTTACTGTGGCCGGTTTGTCGTGCAGAAACTTGTCCGCTTCCGCATATCTTTGCGGCGGCGCGTCTTTTTCGATTATGAATGTGTGCGCGCAACCGGAGAAGAAGACCGCGACAAGAAGTATGATTAGGGCGCGATGTTCCATGAGCGGAGGAAGTCGTCGCGGTGAATAGCGACAACAATCGGATCTTTAGATTGTTTGCAGAATTCAATAAGCTGGTCGTCTGTTGTAACAAGCAAATCTGCGTTTCCGTTTAGGTAGGCCTCTATCAAATAGTGATCATCTTCATCTACATGAAGTAAAGACTCAGGCAACTCAAAACTCTCTAATTTTGGAATCCTTTGGCAATTCGACGAGTCCTCCCAAACAGATCCCATGAACATCTTTGATACTCGCCTTGCACCGAGGTCCTTCTTCGTCCACATCAGATAGGCTTTCCTCGTCCAACTGCTGTTCTCGAGGACAACAAGGACGTCCTCGCGAAGCGTAAGCTTTTCAAAGACCAATAGTGAACGTCCTTGTCGATGCTCTCCGTTGTTCCCCAGCGCATCCTCGATGAGCCAGTCATTGATTACGATCCGCATGCCCCAGCTTACTCGTCAGATATTCCAAGCAAGATTTTTGTGTTCTCAAGCTCCGCTTGCGCGAAGGCTTGCAACCCCCCTGAGATCTGCCCTTTCTCATTCACTTCCTGTTTCTCGAATTTGGACGCTTTGCCGTCTTTTGTTACCAGATAACAACTTAAATCATTGGGCTTCATCGCACCTCTCGCTATTTCAGCAAGCATAGTAGAAATAAATACTTCACTGTGAGTCGCGACGACAAAACTTCTATCCTCTTCTTTTGTCATCTTAACGTACGATTGAGCAAGGGCACGAACTGCGCTAGGATGTAGATGAATCTCAGGTTCCTCAACGCAAACAATTGATGCATCTGGCACTAGACAGCGCGCAAGCATGTGAACTAGCTGATTAATACCAAACCCTTCATTAACTAACTCAGAAGCAATGCCAGTTCTTTTGTCCAAAGCATCGAGTGAAAACACTGCAGTGCCGGGCTGAACGTTAAGTCGAAAGTCCCTTCCAGTTATACTCTCAAGATAGCTGCTTATTTTTGCAACCAAATACTTGTCAGTAGACAACATCGTTGCAATTTCATCTTCTGTCGCAAGAAGCGGGGTCACGGGGATTGAAGAGTAAGATGGTTTCGAAAAGCCTCTTTTCAATGGGACCATTACGACATTGCGCAGGCAAGATGATACTTTGTTTGCAAGTTCTTGAATTCCTGGGAAGAATGTTTCATAACCGGTGGTGCCAGAAACTTGTTTAGTGTCGATTCCATTCCACGTAACTTTTGTGGAGCCTCCTTTCTTGAAATCAGCTTCGCCAATCGAAGCCTGATTCAAAGGATATGGGAATGTCACTTCTGCATGAATTTGTAAGGGAGTTTTAAGAGAATCTGGAAATACTTTTAAGCTAAATGTACCCGCGCTTTGACCAAACTTAACTTCATGAGAAACAGAGTTCTCAAAACCGCCTAATTCAAACTTAAACAGTATTTCTTTAGATTTTCGATGATCGAAAACAACACTCTCAAAACCTCCTAGATTCATAAATCCGTAATTAAAAAAACCGGAAACTTGTTGATTCGGATTGAGAACTATGTTTTTGAAAGTGAGTAAGGAATACA
Source organism: bacterium (assembly GCA_013360195.1). Taxonomy (NCBI): domain Bacteria; species bacterium. Next base: position 103,787 of record JABWCQ010000005.1, on the reverse strand, counting down.
AGACAGTGGACTTGCCCGATCCGTTCGGTCCGTAGAAAACAGTTATCGGAGCCAAGTCAAATGTCTCGTCCTTAATTGAGCGAAAGTTTTGTACGGATAGGTTCATCTTACACCTTTATCCCTTTGGCCTTGTCTTCAAAACCCGCGCGGCCCATCAAGCCGTAGGTCAACTGCTTGCCTAATTCGACGCCGGGTTGGTCGTAAGGATTGATGCGGTAGAGCGCGCCGGCGATGGAGGTGGTGATTTCCCACAACATGAAAAATTCACCGATTCCGTGAGCGTCAATCTCTGGAAATGTGATGGTGATGGATGGACGACCGCGCTGAGCGAGCGCTTCGCGGGTGGCGGCAAATTCGGCGGCGATGAGTTTGTTCATCGTTTGTCCGCCGAGGTAGTTCAAGGATGAAATGTTATCGTAATACTCGGGCAGTTTTAGCCGTTTGCCGAATTTCTTGCACTCGAGGAACAGGAACACCTTGTCATATGGGCCTTCGATGTAGAGCTGCACCTGCGAATGCTGGTCGGTCGCGCCGAGAGCTTTCAGCGGAGTCGGGCCGACGTTGACGATGCGGCCTTCATTGTCCGCTTCCTTGCCCAGCGATTCGGCCCACAATTGTCTGAACCAATCGGCCATGCCGTAGAGCCCGTTCGCATAGGCCATCATCACGTGCATTTTCTTGTGCTGTGTGCTGTCAAAAAGATAGAGCAGCGCGGCCAGTTGCGCGGCGGGATTCTTCTGCACGTCGCTATCGAGGCAGCGTTCGCGCATTTCCGCCGCTCCGGCAAGCATCGCGTCCACGTCAAAGCCAAGACAATAGGACGGAAACAAACCCACGGGAGTCAAGACGGAGAATCTGCCGCCGACTCCCGGGTGCAAAGGCAGCGTCTGCAATTTTTCGTCATTGCAGAGTTTGCGCAAGTCGCCGCTTGATGGATCCGTCGTGCAGACGAGATTCTTTTTCCACTCGTCACCCATCCGCTTCTTGAGCAGATCGAAAATTATCAGTGAGGCCGCGGCCGTTTCCGCCGTGGCACCGCTTTTGGAAATGATATTATAAACCGTTTTTTCCGGCTTGCAGAAATTGAACAGCGCGTCCGCCTGCACGGGATCAACATTGTCCAGAACAAAGAAACGCGGATGATTCTTGCGCTTGGCTCCGGAAAGCAAATTGTGCAGCGGGTGAGCCAGCGCGTTGAATATCGCCAGAGGTCCCAGCGAACTTCCGCCGATGCCCGACAGCAGGAAATTCTCGTATCCGTCAAACTTCGCCGCAAGCTCCTTGCAGGCTTGTTTGGTCTTGCCGTCTTCGGGCAAGTTCAGATAGGGCAGTTTATCCGCCGCTCGGTCAGTGCGAATATGATCGATTGCCTTGGCCGTACGTTCCAGTGCCGGCTTCAGCATTTCATTGGCAATCCCGTGGCCGGCCAGCTTCTTCGAATATGCGTAGCCGAAATTTACGGTCAGTGACATGTGCGGCCCTCCCAGGCCAAGTCGAGAAAAATCAGTTTCCGGAACTCAACATTATAGCGAAATTTATGCAGGACTTCAAGGCAAATCAGCCCTTTTTGCCCCTCTTTCCGACGATCCGTGGGTCAAGCGAGGTCTGTCATTTGCACTATGACTCCGGAATCACCCACTGCTCACCATAAGCACGGAATTATTGCAGTTACGAGGCAAGAATCCCTTGACAAGCTGGAAAAAGATACCTATACTCCGAGGCAATTCGGAAACGAGAGACCACAAGCGAAAATTCGCTAACTTTTCTTCCGTTCGATGTAACCTCGTAGATCTCCGGAAGCTGTTCCGTTATGGGATGGCCTCCTTTTGGGTTGTTGCATGGAACGGAAGAGAGGTCAGCGAATTTTTTATTTATGGCCAACTCTATAGCGGGAATGAAATCTAAAGGACTAATACTTCTAACTTTACTCGCTCTGGCAGGGTTATTCTGGCAGGGCTTTTCGGCCGGGCAAAAGCAGTCCGGGAAGCAGACGCTCCAAGTCGCAAAGGCCAGCGAGCCGGGCTTGCACGTCCGCGAAATTCAGCCTGACCGGATTCTGCTGGAATGGGTGTGTCCTGATTACGAAACCGTTCATGATCCTGCTACGGGGCATCTTACTGAAATACACATGGCCGGATGCGTTCCGGTGCACGAGCCGGGCGTGGTTCTGCTGCCGGGAATTTCAGAGCTGATAGACGCCCTGCCCGGACCTGCGTCCGTTACTCTGATTGAATCCCAATTCGAAGAAGTGAACTTTGGGGCGTGCCTGCCGATGCCCGAGGACTTCATCATGGATGAGCGGCCGAGCTCATCCTCAGCTGATGCAGTGTGGGCGGTCGAGGACGAATTCAAGGATTTATCGTTCTACGAGCGTAAACTTCGGACGGAAAAAAAGGGTGAGCTGTGGCCGGTTCGCTTGGTTGAGCTGTCGGAGACCGGAGTATTTCGAGGTCACCGGCTTCTTTCCTTAAACATCAGGCCGATACAAATCAACACTTTAACGGGGCAAGGCCGGGTGTTGAAGCGAGCCCGGATTCAGGTGATAAGGCCTAATTCGTCAAATAGCGAAATAAGACTTCCTGACCGTCCCAACGAGACATTGGCCCTGCGCAAAATGCTGGGAAAAATGGCCGAAACGGCGCTACCCTCGCGGGCGCGGGATGTCCGGGAAGGCCGGGACAATCGGGGACTGGACGACCACGACGGGCCAATCTACAATGTGAATAGCTGGCGGGTATACGTGCGCGAAACAAGCATCGTGCGCTTGACCGGCGAATACATGCATATGATGGGTGTGCCGATTGACCAGATTACTCCGTGGGACCTGCACGTCTATAACAAGGGACGTGAGATTCCGATTGTCGTTGAGGGGCAGGAGGACGGCCGCTTTGATATGTTCGATCATATTGATTTCTTCGGCGAGCGCAACGAAAAGACCTACACTCATCTGGTGCCCGCGCTCTATCAGGATCCGTTTTCCATCGAAAATTGCTATCAACTCTATTGGGGTGACGGACGTCCGGGATTGCGACTGGGTGAAGAGGATGGGTCATGGCAGCCGACGTGGAACGCGGAACTCGTGCGCAGTGTGAAGGCAAAAATGCATTTCGAACGCGACCGCTACTTTGACCGACTCTCGGATTCCTACACGTTCCTTGGATCAAAGCTGTTGCGCGAAGGCCCGCTTGCACTTTTGCAGGACAACTGGTTCTGGGGCGAACGCATTGACGCGCTGACATCGCGAAATTTTGACGAGTTCATTCCGTTCCCGAATCCGAATCCACCCTATAGTTTTGAGCCGGTGATTGTGCGCGCCTGTCTGACAGGATTCAGTGCCAACCCGGGATACAATCACTATGCGGTTGTGTCGTTGAACGGACTGACGGACAATGGATTGACCATTGGACGACAGAACAGCAGCGATACGGCGGCGGTGTGGGGCGGGCAGTCGGCAGTCATCTTCCAGACGAAATTGAATTCCTCCGGTTCGAGCAATATCCAAACAGAAGATCTTATTAACGGCATCAACACGTTCACGGTCACCGTGCCGGGAAATGCCATTTCAGGCACGCTGGACAAGGTATTGGTCAACTGGTTTGAAGTCGAGTACGAAAGAGACATGCGCGCGCGCAACGGAGAATTCAGGTTTGATTTCAACGCGCCGCTCCGAGATACGGTGGCCTATGACATTCGCGGTTTCGGTACATCCAATGTTCAAGTCTGGAAACTTGGTCACAGCCGTCTGACATCGCTGGACGTGCGGCGAGTGACTCCGGCAGATGAAAGCGCGAGCTGGGCGGTGCGTTTTCCGCTGGTTTCGAATGGACCGCATGACGTGCTGGTGTGGGGGGATAATTATGTGCTGCCGCCGTTCTCCATGGTGCCGGATACGATTGCGGTTGATTTGCGGAACCACCCGGGAGCCGAATATGTGCTCATCGCTTATGATCCGTATCTGGCCGACACGTCGCTGCGCGCGCTGGACAGCCTGCGGCGGATTAATTTCAACAACTCGGTGCTGACAATTCCGTTGAGTGAAGTGTTTGAGCAGTTTTCCGGCGGATTGTTTACGCCGTATGCGATTCGCGACTTCATGAAGTATGCGTACGACCATTGGACCGTGCGGCCAACGCACCTGTGTTTGGTGGGAGACGCCGTGCTCGAACAGCGTGAAGGCAGTATTCCGGGAAATCAGCTGCCGTCCTTCTCACCGCCGACGCTTGATTTTGGCTCTGCATCCGCGGATTACCTCATGGGCTGTGTGTCGGGGTCGGAGTATGATATTATTCCCGATATTGCCGTCGGTAGAATTTCGTGCCGCACGCCGCTGGAACTGCAGACCTATGTCCGCAAGGCAATCAAATACGAAACCGACCCTGACTATGAGGGCATGTTCCAGAGCAATGTGCTGATGATTGCGGATACGTTTGACGGTCGAAATGACTTCGTATCAGGCTATTCAGAGCCGGCGATTCGGGAACTGGTCAACAGTTCGTGCATGAACGTGACGCGCATGTATTTGGACAGTATTCCGGCGGGACAAGGTCCCATTCGCTTACGTGACGCTCTGCGCGAAGGCTGTGTCGTCGTTAACTACAACGGACACGGGGGCGGTGGAGTTTGGTCAGGCAGCCGCTTGATTGACGTGACCGGAGTGCGCCTGCTTAACAACCGCGAGACTTTCCCCTTCATCACCAACTTCACCTGCTATGTGGGCGCGTTCGATGACCGTAGTCAGTCTGCGGTACTCGGTGAAGCATTCCTGTTCACACGCAATAACAACAACGATATTATCGGCGCCATCGGATTTTACAGCTCGTCGGGAGTCGGATGGGCTATTGCGGGTCAGATTATGCAGCGGAGGCTGTTTGAGTTCGCGTTATCCGGTGACGCGCTGACCATGGGCGAGGCAACGCAATTCAATAAGGCACGGTATTGGAGTTCGCTAAATACACCTATCGGATTTACGTCGCCGATGGCGATGATGATGATGATGAATCTGCTCGGGGACCCGGGGCTGCAGTTGGCCGTACCCAAGGACAGAATTGATCCTGAAATCGCCGGTGAGTCCAACGTCGTCAATCCCGATGACACAACCGGCACTCAGAATTTGCGCGTGCAGGTGACGGTGCCGTGGGAAGTGACCGAACAAAATGCGACTTTCGCGTATGTGCTGCCTTACAACGACGAAATTTACGAATACCGCACCATCGGCATTCCGCCGCGAGTGGTGGCGTCGCTGGCCACGATTCACTCGCCCGCGTTTGATCCCGACGATATCGAACAATATGACGTTTTGACACGCGAGTGGCTGTCGCCGGTAATTCCGATTCCGAACTTCATTGCACCGCGCGGCACGGTCGTCGTCTATTTGACAGACCCGGTTCTAAAGCGCAACGCGATTGGCTGTTTCCCGATGTTCCTGGCCGACAGCCTCGAACATGTGCAGATATTCGATGTCGGTCCGCTTCCCGGCCCGGTGGCACACAGCGGCGAACCATTCCGCGTCGGAGCTACGATTCTGCATGAAAGCGATATTCAGTCGGTGCGATTCAGGGGAATTTTCACTCCGCCGCAAGGACCGGTTCGGCTCGACACGATGAGCATGGTGCAGTTCAATCCGGGAGTATTTCAAACCACCAGTCAGCTCGGTCCTTACGATTTCGAAGGCGCGACCTACCGCATGAAGTTCTTCGTGACGCCGGTCGGTGAAAGCGAATTTGAATCGGACTACTATGACTTACGAATCGCGCAGCGTCCGGACCTGAACCTGACTTTTGTTCTCTCCTCCTCGCCCGGTGAGAAGGGCGGAAGGCGTCCGTATTATTATCAGCCGGTGCGAGTATCGCGCAGCAGTGTCACGCGCGAAATTGAAGATGTCACCATTCGTCTGACCGCCGTGCGGGACTCCAGCTATGTCGAGTCCGGTGACACGGTGACGGTGGTGCTCGATTCGTTTACCGTGGACCACGTCATGACAACTCTTGGTTTCGGCGAGCCGGAACAGGGAGCTTACATCCCCACGAGTTTCCAGCCGGGCAGATACAGCGTGACCGTTGAGGTCGACCCGGAGGATGAGTATCTCGAATTCCGTGAGGATAACAATCTCCGTGAATTCGTGATTGAATTGCCGTCGTACTATCCGTGCACGAGAATGCGCGGTACTTTCCAGGAGCGGCCGTTCCAAATCGGTGCGCACAAGTACTGGTCGCTGTCCAACAATGACTCGCTGTTTGTGCAGGTGCCGCCGAGCATTCTTGACCGCGACAGCGCCGCTATCGGTTACTCGCAGCCGCGAATGCTGACGGCGGCCGAGACCGCGCAGCTGCAATCCCAGGGCTTAAGACAGCCGTTCACGCAGAGCACGCACGGTGTGTTCAAGGCGATGTTCGATGACACGGTGTCATCGCTTTCCGACAGTTTCTCAGCGCGGGTCACGCTCTCCATCGAGGGACGCGACACTTTGCGCAGTCTTGTGCCGCTCGCACCGTATTCGCTGTTTGTCAAGGATCCGCAGTTGGAGTATTGGCAGATGGCCGAAGATGTCACGCTGACGCGGGATACTGTGGATGTCATTCGTGTTCTTCCCGTTCCCGCGAATCCGTCGCTCGATACCATTATTGTGTGGAGGCTGCGCGCAACGGGGACTGTGCCTTATGTGGGTGAACTAGCCATCTTCCGGCGAGCGGACAGCCAAGGACCAACCATCGAGCTTGCCGTCGGCGGTGTCCGCTATACACAGGGCGCGCTGGTGCCGCGCAATCCACAAATCTTCGCGACGTTTTCCGACCCGGGAGGCGTGCGGCGCGACGAGGGTTTGTTCTACATGATTCTGGACGGAGACACCGTTCCCGACGACATGATTACGTGGAACGACACGGTGCTGACTGCGTCGACGATGACCGCGATGTTTGAACCTGATCTCGATACGGGCATCCACACGATGGAAATTTTGGCCAGCGACAATCAGCGCAACAGCACGGTCTATGAGACACAGTTTGAAGTGCGGGGCAGCTTCGGCTTTGAGTGGGCAATCAACTATCCCAATCCGTTTGCCAGCAACACGACGATTGCCTACACGCTGACAGGTGTTACCGACGACTTCACCGAAATCAAGATTTACACGGTGTCCGGACGTTTGATTCGCACACTTCGTGATAATGAACGCGCTACAGCGAACTATCGCACGCAGAAGTGGGACGGCCGCGACGACTACGGTGACGAGGTCGCCAACGGCGTGTATTTCGCCAAGATAATCGCCAGGCAAGGAGAGCAGGAGATAGAAGAAGTTGTCAAACTTGCGAAGGTGCGCAAATGATACAGTTCATTCGCATCCTGATTCTTCTGCTGACCGCCTCGACTTCGGTACACGCGGCGAAATACGCCGGTGAGTTTCTTGAGCTTGGTGTGGGCGCGCGGGGAATCGCCATGGGCGGCGCGATGGCGGCGCACACATACGACGGGTCGAGCTTCTACTGGAATCCCGCCGGCATGGGATATGTCACAGGTATTCAGGCGACGGGAATGTATGCGGATTTGTGGGACGGACTGGCGAATTTCTCCTCAACAGGTGTCACGTTGCCGGTCACCGGCTCGGTCTTCGCAATCAACTACGTACGACTGGGCGTGCCGGATATTCAGCAGCACCCGGATTATGACGCGGAAGTGGCCGCGATTCTTGCGCGCGCGCCCGCGTTCCGGTTTGTCATTGTGGACGGAGATACGATTTACATCAATTCGGTGCAGGAGTATCTGCTGGCCACCGGCGCATCGCCGTCGGGAGTGTTCTCAGATACCGAGTCAGCCCTGTTTTTCACTTTTGCGAAGTATAATCAGTTCACACTGGATTTGGGCTGGTCGTATTTCACGATTCCGCTGGAAATGCCCGTCGGGTTGAATTTGAAACTGCTCAACAACAAGCTGGGCAGCTCATCGGGCACGGGTATCGGTGCGGACGCGGGTATTCAGTTCCGGTTTCCGATGGATGAAATCGTGCTTGACAACTGGCGGGCAAAGCTGAGTTATGGCGCAGTGGTCAAGGATTTGACACGCACGGAGGTGGACTGGGGCGAAGGAGTGAAGGACGCTGTCCCGACGAACTTCTACAGCTCGATTTCGCTGGAACAGAAAATGCCCGGCCAAAACAGCAGACTCACGCTGGCCTATGAAACGGAAAAGCGTTACGAGCGCAGGCGGCACGCCGGGATTGAGTATAACTTTGAAAACGTGCTGTCAATTCGCGGCGGCATGTGGCATGACGAGTGGTCTGCCGGAGCCGGTATTCAGCTCTGGAGGATGACGGCGGATTATGCATACTACGCGCGCGACCTGGGCACGACACACCGTGTCAGCGTTTCCATCAAGCTGAAATGAGGCACGTATGACCATGGTAAGACATGTGATGTTCGCTGCGCTGGCCGCATTCCTGATTGTAAGCTGCGGAGAAGATACGGCAAGCCGTGACGACGTGCCGCCGCAACGGCCGCTGATGGTTCCTCGCAGCAACGATGCAATTTATCCGCAGGCGGGAATCAGACCTGAGCCGACTCGGACTGATCGGAACTACTGGACTCGTGTTGAATGGTACCGAAATCCGGAAGACGATTTGTCAGGATACCGCGTCCGCAGGTGGTACGAGCATACGACAGCCGACGAGGCTCCGATTGTCGCGGACTTGGCGATTGGAGTTGATCTGATTGATCAATTCGTCCTGTTCTGGATTGACCGCGGCGAAGATCAATTCGGCGATCCGGCGAATCTGCTCGCTCCGAATGATCAGGGACTCACGCGCGGCTATTGGTGGCAGGTGCAGGCCTACGACACGGCTGGAAACCGCTCGGAGTGGAGCGATTCCGTGTATTTTCGGATGATTTATAACCCCTACAATCTGAATATCGCAGGCACGGGTGACAATACGAGATTGACCTGGAATTACCCTATCGGCGGAACGGGAACCTATCTTTCGTTTTACAAGATTCGCGTCTATTCGCAATGGTACGGCATGGATTCGCTGATTTGGGATCATGACCTGCAGCTTTATGCGGAGAACAATTCCGTTCTGGTCGGCTCCGGCGGAGCCTTCAGACCCATGACGCGGGACTGTACTTATGTCTGGCAGTTGAATGCGGTCAGCTATGTCGCGTCGGATACCAATGACGTCGCGCTGGCAGGGTCCGCGATGTACACAACATTTACATATAAAGAGTGAGTCGAAACGGAGGCCGCATGAGGCTCGTACGAAACTTCCCATTCATCATAGTTCTGCTGTCCTTCACCGTGATGTCCGCGTTTGCACAGACCGATATGCAGGTCGGGCAAGTGCCCTACAAGATTCCGCAAGTGAAGCGCATCGGCGAAGGCAGCAAGTACTATCTCAACGAAGCGAACGAACTGCTGATACGTGTTAACATCTGGGGCAGGGTGCAGCGTCCCGGACAGTATTACGTGCCGGCGGAAACGGACTTGGTGGCGCTGATGTCGCTGGCGGGAGGTCCGAGTGCGCGTTCGCGGCTCTCAGACGTCAAAGTTGTGCGCGAAGAGGACACCGGTGAGCAGGATGTCATGACGGTCAACGTGCGCAAATACATCAAGACGGGTGACAAACGGTTGATTCCCGATTTGAAACCGGAAGACACAATCGTCGTGCACGGCTCGGCATGGCAGCTTGTGGCCGACGTCGCGCAGGTGGTCGGTCAACTCGCCATCGTCGCCAACGTTTATTATTTCTTCTTCATAGCGGAATAGCGCATTACCAGAGAAAACACAAAGGGCTGTGCGAAGTGCACAGCCCTTTTCATATCAGCCCCCCCCGGGCCGTCATTGCTGCATGCTCAGAGAGGTCACGAGCCAGCAGCCAATGGGAGCCACTTCCGTGAACGGAAGCGATTCCTCTTTCAACAGTGAATTGACATTGTCACGCAAGTAGGCATGTTCAATCTTGCCGAGATTTCTGTTCGAGTCGTCAATCGGACCGCGATAAATCATCTGCAGATTCGCGTCCAGCATGACCACTTGCGGCGTATGTGAAGCTCCGAATTTCTTCGCCAGACTTCCATCCTTGTCATGAATGTAGGGCATGTCCCAGCCGATGTTGCGATAGAATTGACCGATGCGGCTGTCGTTTTCCGTGATATTCGAGAACACGCAATAGTAGGAGATTCCCCGCGACCGCGTCGTGGTCAAAAGTTGCTTCACTTCAATGCGATGCTGGTCCGTGCAGGGGCACATGCTTGAAACGAATATCAGCACGGTTCCCCGCTTGCCGGGAACGTAGCTCGTCATTTTGCGGTCGGGAATCGTGGCTCCGAAGAGCAGTGCCGGCAGCACAAGCGCGAGGATGAGTGAGCGTCGAATCATGTGAAACTCCATTGCTCACTTGGACGCGAGCAGTGTGCCTTCGGCGACAAATAAACCAACGGCGCCCTTTTCGACATCCGCGAATTCGTGGTCAACGAACGGATAAGTGCCTTCTTCAGGCAGAACGAATTCCACAATTGCACCGCTGGAAGCGCCGAGCAGAACCGTCTGCATGCCGCGCATTTCATTGTCCGGATTGCCGTCAAACCACACACGGTCGAAGATGGTTCCGACGACGTGGAAGCTCGACGTTCCGCACGGCCCGACATTGCAGAGGAAGAGGCGAACTCGTTCTCCGGCTTTCACCTTGAGCGGATTGTTGACATACTGTGCCGGCTTGCCGTTAAACGTCACATAGGTCGCGTTCTTGTCCAGCGCCGCCGTCATGTCCGTCACCCATGTTCCGTCGTCAAGCTTGGTCAGATAGTATTCGCTCTGCACCAGCGCGAATTCCTTGTCAACTTCGGTCGGGTAGCCGTCTTTCGGCTCGACAATCGTCATTCCCACCATGCCGTAAATCATGTGCTGCAAAATTGCCGGGGAGCCGCAATGATACATGAATACTCCCGGATAATTCGCAGTCCAGTCAAACTGAATCGTAGCACCGGGAACAACTTCCTGATACTTGTCATGCGGATTCACCATCGCCGCGTGAAAATCAATCGAGTGCGGAGACGGGGGGGAGATGTTCATGGTCTTGTCCGAGCGGTTGGTCATCGTGAAGTGAACAAGGTCGCCCTGCTTCACACGCAGCACCGGACCTGGCAGTGTGCCGCCGAATGTCCATGCCGCATAGGTGACGCCGTCTTCGACTTCAATCATGCTGTGCGTGCAGTCAATGCGGACATTGTGCTCCTTGGCTTTGACCAAAGGCTTCACATTGGGAGCCTGACTCAGCGAAGGGCCTTCCGCGAGTTGTTTCGTTGTGGGCGGAGTCATGCTCAGTTTGGATTTTTCCGAACCGAGGACGATGTTCTCATAGGTTGTTTTGTTAGCCCGTGCTTCGCCATTACAGCCGGTTACAAACCACAGGGAGAGGGCGGCGAGTGCCAGAATTGAGAGCGACAGCACGATGGACTTGAGGGACAGGTGAGCCATGATGAGCTCCTATTTTAACTGATTAGTTGACCTTTTTATCAACAATTTGAGAAAAAGAAAAGGCCTGATTAATTGCCGGCCTCGACCAAGCCTTGGACAGCGGTCTTTCGAGCTGCCAAGTCGGCAATCGAAGTCCTTTTCAAGAAAGATTTTAGAACAGCCTTTGGCTCTGCCCATTCGGCATGAACATAACACGAGTTGTCTTCAGAACACGTGCCACAGCCCAGCAAGCATTCACCTGAGAGCGCGAGCCCGTCATATTGAGTAAAGACATCCCAGAGGGAAATCTGCCTGGGATCGCGTCCCAGAACAAAACCGCCGCCGGGGCCGCGAGAGGCTTTGACGATTCCGGAGGATGTAAGTTCACGCATCAACTTTGCCAGAAACGGAGCGGGCAGGTTTTCTCCCTTGGCAATATCGGAACCCAGAACAGGGCCTCTGCCATAGTGATGTGCCAGATAGACAAGTGCCCGGACGGCGTAGCTGGTTGGACGGGAGAATATCATAATTGATTAACGTATCTTTTAATCATAATCTATAATTTTAGACCGCTTTGTCAAGTATTTGGTTTCAATAAATGACAATTGCATGCAATTATTTAACAAACTCTTACGGAAATGCCCCCACGTGGTGGTCAAAAAAGAGAGGCCATCAGGCCTCTCCATACGTGTCATTTATACTTTGTTGTCTTTCGTCGTCCCCGTTTTGTGTCATCGATGACGGGTCCCACGCGGCTTGATTCAAGGGACAATAGGCTGGCGATGGTGGTCTCCCGCAGAAATTCCTGCATGTACGTCTTGCGGGGACCCCAAAGCTTATGTACCGGGCAGGGTGTCGTGTCCGAACAGCGGCCATAACCAAGCAGGCACTCATTGGCGAGGGTCAGACCGTCGAACAGCACGGACACATCCTGCAAGGATATCTGTTCCGGTGATTTCGCCAGCTTGTAACCTCCCCCCGGGCCACGATTGGATGTCAGAATCTTCGCCTCCGCAAGGGTTCGCAAGAGCTTAGCCAGAAACGGGGCCGGCAAATGCTCCTCTTTAGCAATCGTCGGTGCGAGTATCGGCACCGCAGAATCCTGCTTTGCCAGATAAAGGAGAGCGCGCACTGCATAAGTAGTCGGTCGCGAGAGAAGCATCTTAACCCCAACGGTAGATTTTGAAACGTGGATTGAGTTGCGTAATCGAGAGTGTCTTTCCTGACCGGTTCAGTATTGTAATAAGATTGTCATCCGGATCGCGGAGATTCTGGACGACATCGTGGCGAAGGTAGTATATCTCGTCTTTCAGTCGCGACAGTTCGGTGAGTTTTGTAACCGCAGCCAAGCTGTCCGCCTGCAGATCGATCTGCTCCCAGTTCTTTTCAATTCCGGGAGCGTAGTAACTCAAGAGACGATAGTGACCGGGAAGCAGGACCAGGGAGGAGGACTCACTCACAGAGGTGGAGAGCACCTCGGCCGCCGTACGCCAGTTCTCCTTGCGGCCATAGTGTTCCGGACTCCAATAATGCGACAGGGCAACAGCTGCGATGATTGCACCTATGGCCGCCATTGTTTTCCGACCGTTGAGGTTGCGAATATCGTCAAAGGCAAGGGCGAGGAATAACAACGCAAACGGGAGGGAGAAAATCAAGTATTTCGGCTGCAGAAAATACTTTCCCGTCGCGGCGCTGGCCAGCGCTGCCAGCAGGACCGGCACGGTAAACAGTTCGTGTCCCAGCCACAGCGAAGCCCGTCCGGTGTCCCGCGAGTGCAGCCACGCCACTTTCCACAGGATAACGGCTCCGGCAATCAGAACAAGCAGGGCCAGCGGCAGATTGGCCAGCAAATCACCCGCTCCCACTGCGCGCCCCGCGCCCTGTTCTCCCAAGGCGAAGTAATTGAATCCCACGGTGAAGGCCGCCAGCAGTTTCGGGATTGCGCTCAGAAAATGCATGTGATACTCGCCGCCGCGAGTTTCCTGAAAGCGCATCAGGTTCGGCAGATTCGGCAGATAGAGCAGAACCGTGGCCGCGAGCGAACTCCAACCCCTGATGAGCGAAAGTCGTTTGCGCTCGCGCAGAAATGTCAAAGCCATGCCCATCAAGAAGAGCCAGTATAGCAGATGCGTGTACACTCCGGCAACGGCAACCAGCACGAATCCAAGCCACCGCCACCACGTAAAACGTTCGAGGATGAGCAGGAGCAAATAGGCTTGCGCCAGCGCAATCGCCGCCACCATCGAGTACATGCGCAGTTCCTGCGAGAATTCAATCAGCATGGGTGACGCGGCCACCAGCACGGCCAGCAAAAGGCCGAGTTTCTCGTCGCGAAGTTTGCGGCCGAATAGATACGCGAGCGGAATCTGCACCACACCGAAGAGTAACGGCAGCATTCGCAGGCCGAGTTCGCCTTCAAAGCCGAGCTGCCGCCATATATAGAGGAGAGTGAAGAAGAGTGGACGAAAGCGGTCTTCGGTGTCCGTAATCAGCTTGGAACTGTCGCGGATGACGGAGAATCCTTCATCGCCATAAAAACTGTAATCAAGATACGGCACGCGCACGCAAAACGCCGCCGCCGTAATTACGAAGAGGACATATGCCGGAATATCTCGCGCCGGAGAACTATCCTTCACGAATCGCCTCCACGGGAGACAGCCTCGATGCTTTGCGCGCAGGATAGAGCGACCCCAGATAAGCCAGCAGAATCGCGATGACAATCACGAGCACGAAATCGAGCGGCATCATTTTGACGGGCAGCGCGTCGAGAAAGTAGATATCCGAGGGCAGAGCAATCCACTCATACTTGAGTTGGCCGTAGCATACGACGAATCCGAGCAATGTCCCCAGCACGGCGCCGCTGATACCGACAATCAGTCCCTGCAGCGAAAACACGGCTGCGATATCCTTGTCACGAGCACCCATGGCTTTCAATATCCCGATATCGCGCCGTTTCTCCATGGACACCATGATCAAGGTGGAGAGAATATTAAACGCCGCCACGATGATGATGATGGAGAGAATAATCGTCCACATCCATTTCTCGATCTTCATCCACGAAAACAGCGTCGAGCGCAGCTCATACCACGTGCGCACGAAGAAATCGGCGCTGAACTTCGATTCGATTTTCTCGCGCACCTGGTCAGCGGCAAAGAGGTCGGCGATTTTTATTTCGAGACCGTCCACCTTGTCCTTGCGCAGGAACACTCTTTGCGCCGTCTCGATATCCATATAAGCGAGTACGTCGTCGAACTCGAATAAACCCGTCTGAAACGTTCCGGCAAGCACGAACTGTTTGACTTGCGGAGTTGAAAGTGGGCCGGTCACGCCTGCGGGTGAGAAAACCACGACCGTGTCCCCGGCGGCGACATCGAGCCGTTCGGCCAGAAATCTGCCCAGCACAATTCCCGGCAGTCCGTCGCGCTTCAGTTTCAGTGTGCCGGTCTTCATATGCAATGGCAAGTCGGACACTTCGGCAAGCGTGGCCTCATCCACTCCGCGAAATGCTGCCGCCTCCGCTTTCTTCTTCGCGCGCACCATTCCCTTTTCGAAAATGAACGGCGACACTCCCGTCACGTCGGGGACTTCGCGCACGATCTTCTGCGCGTCCTGCCAAGCAGCGAGTCCGTCTTGGTCAAATGTCTCCAAACGCAGATGCGCGTCCGCTCCCAAAATCCGCGCGCGCACTTCCGTCTCAAAGCCGTTCATGACCGACAGCACAATAATCAGCGCGGCGGTGCCAATCGTGACACCGCCTACCGATAGATAGGTTATCAGCGAGATAAACCCGCCGTGCGTCCGCGCACGCAGGTATCGCGAGGCTATGAAAAGGGGGGTGGACAAGAAGTCTTAACTTCTCAAATGCGGGAACAAAATTACTTCGCGGATAGAATCCTGATCCGTCAGGAGCATCGTCAATCTGTCAATGCCGATGCCCATGCCGCCTGTCGGAGGCATGCCGTATTCGAGTGCGTTCAGGAAATCTTCGTCAATCGGCTGCGTCTCTTCGTCGCCGGCCTCTTTTAGTTTGCGCTGAGCTTCAAAGCGTTCGCGCTGGTCGAGCGGATCGTTGAGCTCTGAGAAGGCATTGCCTAATTCGAATCCCAATGCGAAAGGCTGAAAGCGCTCCACCAAACGCGGGTCTCCACGATGTTTCTTGGCAAGCGGCGACAGGGACAGCGGATAATCGTAGATGAAGGTCGGCTCGACGAGCTTCGGCCGCACAAGCGTCTTCATCATTTCATCGAGAATCTTGCCTTCACCCATCTCGCGCGTAATTTCGACATCGTGTGACTTGGCCGCTTCGCCCAATTCCGCAAGCGAAATCCCGAGCAAGTCCCTGCCCGTGGCTTCCTTCAGCAAATCAAAGAAACGCGCGCGTCTGAACGGCTTTCCGAAATCCACGGTCTTGCCTTGATAGGTGACCACAGTTGTGCCAAGTGCGCGCATCGCGACGTGCCGGAACATCTCTTCTGAGAGGTTCATAATCATTTCAAAATCCGCGAAGGCCTGATAGAACTCCAGCATGGTGAATTCAGGATTATGGAATCTGTCCATACCCTCGTTGCGAAAGTCCTTGCAGATTTCATACACTTTCTCGAAGCCGCCCACCAAGAGCCGCTTCAAGTAGAGTTCATCGGCGATGCGCAAATAGAACGTGCGGTCAAGCGCGTTGTAGTGAGTCATGAAGGGACGGGCAAGCGCTCCTCCGTAAAGCGGCTGCAATGCGGGAGTCTCCACTTCGAGATAGCCGCGCGCATCAAGAAACTCGCGAATCGCCGAGATAATTTTCGCCCGCGTGCGGAAAATCCCGCGATTCTCCGGATTGACGGCAAGGTCAATATAACGCTGACGATAGCGTGACTCCTTGTCAGAGAACGCATCAAAGACTTCATCGCCCTGCTGCTTGACAACGGGAAGAGGCTTGACGCTCTTGGAGAGTATCACCACTTCACTTGCGCGAAGCGACTTCTCGCCGGTCTTGGTCAGGAACGCCGTGCCGCGCACTCCAATCCAGTCGGAAATGTCAAAAAGCTTGAAGAGAGTGAATGCCTCGTCACCGACGCGGTCGCGCTGCACATAGACCTGCATCTGGCCGAATTCATCTCGCACATGACAAAAGGCCGCCTTGCCCATGATTCTCACGGAGACAATGCGGCCGGCAATCGCGAACTCGGGACCGACGTGGTCTTCTGACTCCTGCACACTCTCAAACCTTTCGAGCAGCTCGGGAATGTGAATCGTCTTTTCAAACGAATAGGGGTAGGGATTGACACCGTGACTGCGCAGCGTGTCAAGTTTTTCGCGGCGCAGTCTTAAAAGTTCGGAGAGTTCTTCGTGTTGGTCGTGCGTATGTTCAGTCATATCGGCGGGACAGGTGATGGTGCCGCAATTACGGCACCGTAAAGAAGTAGGTTAGTTTCGCGCGCAATGTCCGGTCGCCCGGCATGCTCACATCAATCGGTTCAACATCGCGGTATGTTTCGTCGTACACAAGATACACCCAGCTGCCCGGATTCCAATTATAGGACATGAGCAGATTCGTGTACAACCTGCCCTGTTCAGACTCGTAGAAATCCTTCTCGACCCATTGAAACGTGCCGCGGAACGAGAGCTTGAGCGTCGGTGACCACGTTGTTTTCCATATCCAAATGCGAAAGTCCGTGCGCTCATCGTTGAAGTCGCGCGCATCCTGAACCTGTGTCCAGTTCATCCGCAGGTTGGTCTCGACATTCGAGCGCGGACGCAGCGTGAATTGCGGGTCAAGACCGACAGCCTTGCCGTCGCGGAAATAGCGGTAGCGCGCTTCCAGCGAATAGCGGTAGGGCTTGGTGTTATCGCTGTAGAACCAAAGCCAGTGCCAGAAGTATTTGTAGTATTCGAAATTGAAGCTGCCGAAATTATCGCGGTACTCGCCGCCGGACGGGCCGACATAGCGCCTGCGAAAGTCGTCGCCGTGCTCTGTTCCCGCACCGAAATCCCAGTTGCTTCTCGTTGTGGCAAAGAAACCTGCGCTGACCGTTCCCTCGGCTTTCGTGTTATCCTGCAGAGCGGAGCGCAGTCCATTGATGTCGAAACCTATGTTGCGCAGAAATGTACCGTTCAAGAAATAGTTGTCACCAATCCAGAACGACTGGCGAAACGCATTGGAGAAGTCGCCCCATCCGAGGTCGTTGACATCGTAATCCTTGCCGCGATAGGCGATGGCCAAATCCATCTGCACGGGGCCGTAATCCCGCAAATAGGCCGCGCGCGCCTCGACCGGCTGCTCATCGCGAACTTCAGCGACGCGGTACCAATGCTGCACGGGCTTGCCGCTTCTGTCCACCGCACCGAACCAAACGTGCAGCCTGTCCCGTTCGCGCCAGCGGAAGCGCGCATCCAAGCCGGCGGCCCCCGCTTGATAGCCCGATTGATTCAGATAAGTCCAGGTTAACCCGACGCGGTTGCGCTGTCCGATGTTCAGCGTTGTCCGTCCCGCCGTCGCGTCCTGCAGAATCTCGCGGCTGTCAAAATTCTCGTCGCGGTAGGCAAGACGGTTCTTCCCGGCCAGAGCACTGAGTTTGAACCTGCCCTCCTGCACATTCACTCGTCCGCCATAATCCGGATCGGCCACACGGCGCGTATAAATCAGGCGGTAGGGAGTCTCTTCGAAATACTCTTTCGATTCCAAGAAGAACGGTCGCTTCTCTTCCAGAAATACCGGATAATCGGAAAGATTAATCACCTCGTCGTCCACGTCCACTTGCGCAAAATCCGGCTGATATGCCGCGTCAATACTCAGTGCAGCAGACGGAACATATTTGACAGTGAGACCCAGATTCTCCCATTCATTTTCAGAACGGAAATCCTCGCCGGCGGGAGCGTCCCATCTGCCGACGGCATGTGGGAGAATCTCTATGTGCGCGGAGGGAGCGATGTTTTGAAGACCCTTCAGCACCCCGATGTTCGAAGCCTTCCAGCCGATTTCGGGGTCCACAGGCGGCCAGAATCCCGCCTCGTTAATGCGATAGAGCTTGCGCGCAAAGGCGACTCCCCAGCCGTCTTCGCGCGGACCGCCGTGACGCATGATTTGAAACGGAATCCGCAGCTCACAGCTCCAGCCGCTGTCCGTAATGGCCACGGCCGATTCCCATACCGCGTCCCACGACGCGCTCAAGTTCGATTCGCTGAAGAACGTCCCTTCCGCCTGCACACCGGCTGCGGTTACCGTGAACCAATAGCCGCTGCGCTGGTCGTGAAACGTGTCGAGATACAGGTCGATGAAATCCGAGTTGGCGTCGTTGTCCCGTCTCTGAATCTGACCCTTGACGCTGTCCGGAGCTGTGTCATAGAGCATGTATCCGAAGTAAAGCGCATCCTCGTCATAGAGGACATACACTTCTGACTTCTGGGTCGCAGGAGCAGGATAGCCCGGTTCGCGCTGAATAAAGTTGTCGGCCTTCCCGCCCGAAAGCCAGGCGCTTTCCAGTTTACCGTCCAAGTGGATGGGGGTGGCAAGCCTTTGAGCAACTATCTCATAGCCCGGCATATCCGCCCCGGCAGTCCGAAACAGTATCAAGACGAAAACGGCGAAAGCAAATGGCATGGGTCCTCCAGAACGTGTAGTAAGATTCGGCTTACGGACGGTGACACCACACCGATCCAGAGAATAGGAGAGCAATTTATCGAAAATTGTGGCAGAGAAAATCGAAGTTTTAAGATTTTTCCGCGGCTTTGCCGGAGAGATAGGTCACCAGCCTCCGGGGAAGGAAACGAACCGCTACTGTTCCTAACTTGTTGAGGACACCGGGTATGACCAGCGGCTTGCGTGACAGCATACCGAGATACCCCTCCCGGGCGACAAACGAGGCTGTGGTCTTGACGTGCCGCAGCACGCCGCGTTTGCGGTTCTTTGCGCGCACTTGAAAGTTCGTCGGAGTCGGGCCGGGGCAAAGGCAGGTTACCGTGACTCCTGTTCCCTTCAAGGCTTGATTTGCGGCCTCAGAATAGCTGAGCATATAGGCCTTGGTGGCATAATAAACTGCCATCCACGGTCCCGGTTGAAACGCAGCCGTCGAGGCGACATTCATAATCCGTCCGCCGCCGCGTTTGGCCATGTCGTCGGCAAACAGCTTGGTTAACGCCGTCGTGGCCGCAACATGCAATTGAATCATCTCCAGCTCGCGGCTCAAGTCCGTGGCCAAAAACCTGTCGTAAATTCCGAAGCCCGCGTTGTTCACCAGATAATCCACAACAAGACCGCGCCGTTTCACCTCCGCATGCAATTCAAACGGCGCATTCGCCTGTGACAGGTCGCTGACAATCACAGCCACGTCAACCTTGTACAAGGAGCGAAATCCCTGCGCGATTTCGTTCAGCTTGTCTTCACTGCGTGCCACCAGCACAAGCGACACTCCATCGCGTGCCATGAGTTGCGCGAGCTCCAAGCCAATGCCGCTCGACGCGCCGGTTATCAAGGCGGTCTTACTCATCGAAGGAAATGAGGTGCGCCACCTTGGGAAAGGCCTTCACCGGAGCAGGGGAGAAGGGAGGCGGGTCGAACAACAGGTATTGCCAGAACTCCACATCGTGCCACTCTCCGAACTTGAATCCCGCGTAAGGAATCGTACCCACGGACGTGAAGCCCATGTGCCGGTGAAACTCCGCGCTGGGCGAGCCCGAACGAATTCCGCCGATTACTGAGACCATATTCATCATTCGCAGGCACTCAAACAGCTTCAAATAGAGCTTGCGGCCAATTCCCTTGCCGCGTGCCTTTTTATCGAGATAGATGGCGGATTCGCAAATCCAGTCATAGGCGGCGCGTTCCCGATAGCGAGTGGCGTAAACATACCCCAGAGTACTCCCGTTCTCATCCCACACCAGAAACGGGTAGTGCGCCATGATTTTCTCCATTCGAACTGCGAACTCCGAAACATCCGGCACAGCCGTCTCAAAACTAATCGCAGTGTGCTCAATGATCGGAGCATAAATCCGCAAGCACGCCGCGGCATCGGATGGATTGGCGAGGCGGATCACACAAACAACCTCGGCACTCGTCCCGTCAGATAGATGGGCAATTCATACGGAATGAACCCTGCCGCATCGCACAGTTCCCACAACGTAATTTCCTCATCCCCCTGTTTTCCCCACAATACAACCTCTTCACCGACCGCGTGCCTGTCATGGCCTAAATTCACCATGAACTGATCCATGCATACCGTTCCGACAATCGGATAGCGCTTGCCGCCGATGAGCACGCTTGCCTTGTTGGACAAGAGCCGTGGATAACCGTCGCCGTAGCCGACAGGCACCGTCGCCACCCATACATTCTCCGGAGCTGTCCAGCGCAGGTTGTAACTCACCCCTTCGCCTTTGCGGACGCCCTTGATGTATACGATTTCACTGACCAGTTGATGAGCGGGCAACAGCGGAAACTCGCGCTGCAAGCCGTTTGCCGCATGTTGACCGTACAGTCCAAGCCCGGGGCGAATCATGTCGAGCCGTGCTTCGGGAAAACGAATGGCTCCCGCGGAATTGGCCAGATGAAACTCCACGTCGCGGAAACCGATACTGCGTGATAACTCGCGTACGTCCATAAACCGGGCTATCTGCGTTTCGGCAAAACTGCGGTCACTTTCTTCGGCGGTCGCAAGGTGCGAATAAATTCCGGTTACATGCACGTGCTTCGAATTCCGGGCTGCCTGCAGCAGACTCTCCGCCGTGCGGAAATTCTGGCCGATACGGTTCATTCCCGTGTCAATCTTCAGTTGCACTCGTGCCGTTTTGCCTGCGGCTCGTGCTTCACGTTCAATGGCTTCAAGCTTATATAGCGAACTGGCCGTCAAGTCTAAATCATACTCAAGGAACAGGTCAATCTGAGACCCGACGATTCCGCCCAGCACAAGAATCGGCTGCCGGATACCCGCGCGCCGAAGGACAATTCCCTCCTCCACAAAGCCGACCCCTAAGGAATCCGCTCCCAGTTCACTGAACAGATTCGCGCAGTGCAGCAATCCGTGACCGTACGCGTCCGCCTTCACCACCGCCATCAGCTTGGACTGCGGCGACAAGTTGCGGAATCTCGAGAAATTCTCCGCGATGGCAGTGCGGAAAATGCGCGCGAAAGTCGGCCGATGAGGTTTCACCTCATCGGCCGACATCACCTTCGGCAAAGTTAAAGTATGGGGAGGCAACGGATGGTTATTTCACCAGCAGCATCTTTTGAGTCATCGTGAGCGAGCCGTTCGTCAGCCGAACGAGATATACTCCGCTGGCCGCGTGTTCCGCCTGCCACATGACGCGGTGTGAGCCGGCTTCATATCGTTCATTGTTCAGCAGCGTTGCGACCTTCTGTCCCGTCACGTTGTAAATCGTGAGAGACAATTCCTTCGGTACCGCAACCTCAAACGGAATTTGCACCGTGCTGTTGAACGGATTCGGGAACGGCGAGCCGAGCTCAAGTTCCTTGGGAATGACAACATCTGCATGCGGAGCAGCGTCGCTGCCAATCATCGCCGTCACGAGCACGTCGTCAAGAAACCACTCCGTCGCATAGTCGCCGCGATAGCGCCACGCGAAGAAAACGTTGCTGCCCGCCAGTGCGCTCGCGTCCACCGTGATCTGTTCCCACGACTGCGCGGCGTCGTCGAACTCGGCCACCTGAGTATAGTTGTTACCGTCCGTGGAATAGTACAGTGCATGCAAATCATAATACGTATCATTCACGTAACAGTTGCGCTGCCAGAACGACAGCGCGACAGACGACGCGCTTGCGGGTATGCTGATTTGCGGTGTATAGAGCCAGTCGTCCAGAAGGCCGACACCCTGTTCGTCGTCATGCCACAAGCCGTTTTGGCCTCCGTGCGGCTGTGCGCCGCAGTCGGGAGCGCCAAAGTCCAGGAATCTCCAGCCAACACCGTTCTGTCCCTCTTCGCTCACCGTCCAACCTTCGTTGTTGCCTTCCATCGGCCCATTAAACAACACCGTCTCACCGCCGCCGCCTTGACAATTGTACTGGAGTGCGGCCAGCGCATTGACGCGGCCGTGACCAAATTGCGGATCCCAGCCCGCTTGTCCCAAGTCAACGGCTGTCGACTGCAATGCCGTACGAACCTGCGAAGGCGGGCAGCCGTGCGCCAATATCAATGCGGCCACTCCCGCGACATGCGGTGCGGCCATGGACGTGCCCTGCCAAAACGCGTAGTAATCGCCGCCCTGCGACGCCGCGCGAACCGTGGACAGCACGCCGTCAATGTAGCCGTCCTGATTCAAATCCTCGTCAGTATTTCCACCGGGTGCGGTGATGTCGAGTTCGCTGCCCTTATTCGAATATGGAGCACGCGCGTCGTTCACCGCCGTTGCGCCGACTGCAATGCAGGCCGGATAGGCGGCAGGATAGGACACATAGTCCGCATTATCATTACCCGAGGATACCGCCATGACGACATTGGCCGCAGCACACTGTTGAACCGCGCCGGACAGTGGTTGGCCCGGGTCAACCGGCGGCAGATTGTTCGGATTGCCGAAACCTAAACTTGCATTGACGACGTCGGCGCCGTTCTGCGCCGCCCACGCGAAGCCGTTCGCGATTGCTTCAGAAGACCCGGAGCCTTCGTTGTCAAGCACCCGCACCGGCATCAACGTGCACAGCGGAGCGACACCCGCAACACCCGTCGTGTTATTCGTTGCGGCGACAATCGTTCCCGCGGTATGCATGCCGTGCGAATCTTCAAGATTAGGCTCTTCCGGATTGTTGTCGTTGTCGATGCAATCGCGAGGAGCCGTTCTTGCAACGCCAGCGAAATCTTCATGATCAAATTGATAGCCTTGATCCAGTACCGCAACGACGATACTCGGATCACCGCGCGTGATATCCCACGCCTGTTCCATATTGATGCGCGGATAATGCCATTGATACTGATAAAACTGATCGTTCGGGACATAGTGTGCCCGCGCGATGTAATTGTAATTCGCCCACAACACACCCTCCTGAGCCCGGAAGTAGCGTACGCCCTCCTGTGCGGTTGTCGGCAGCTCCACTCGATAAAAGTCCAGCAACTCGGAATACCTGCCCACCTTGCCGCCGCTGCGAGCGATAATCTCGTCTATTTTCGATTGCGGCAGTGCCTTCGAAAACGCCACCAAAACGTGGTTCTGAACGAACTCGTAATAAGGTTCGCCCGCGGCATCCTGCGGCTGTGTTGGTTTAGCCCATACGCACACTGCCGTAAGCAGCACCAACAGTACTATTAAACGCTTCATTCCCGGTCTCCCTGTATTGTGATTACAAATCGTCCTCATCTCCCGCCGGCTGCTGCCGCGAACGCGCAAACTTCCCTTGCGCTCCCAACAGCAGAAACGCGCGCACGAACTCGTCCAAATCCCCGTCCATCACCTTCTGAATACTCGAGGTCTCCACTCCCGTCCGGTGGTCTTTCACCATTTGATACGGCTGGAAGACATAGGAGCGAATCTGGTGACCCCACGCGATATCCGTCTTCGCGTTTTCGATGGACGCGTTCTTCGCTCGCTCGTCGTCCAGATACTTCTGATAAAGCCGCGCGTACAAAACCTTCATTGCAGACTCACGGTTCCGGTGCTGCGAACGGTCGGTTTGACACGTCACCACGATATTTGTCGGAATGTGCGTAATGCGGATTGCCGACTCAGTCCGGTTGACATGCTGGCCGCCCGCGCCCGAGGCGCGAAACGTGTCTATGCGCAAGTCCTCAGGTCGAACTTCGATTTCCGGCACTTCCTCCACTTCCGGATACACAAACACGCTTGCGAACGACGTGTGCCGCCGCGCATTGGAATCAAACGGCGAAATCCTGACCAGACGGTGAACTCCCGTTTCGGCCTTGCAATAACCGTACGCAAACTCACCCGTAACTTCCAGCACTGCCGACTTGATGCCTGCCTCTTCAGCCGGCTCAAAATCAAGCACATCCACCTTCCAGCCCCGCTGTTCCGTCCAGCGCAAATACATCCGATACAGCATCGAAGCCCAATCAGACGATTCAGTGCCCCCTGCCCCCGGATGAATATGTATAATCGCGCTCTTGCTGTCGTTCGGGTCTTTCAGCATCGCGCGCGTCTCCAAATCGTCAAACAGCGCGGCAAATTTTTTCGCCTCACTGTCCAAATCTTCCGGCGCGAAGTCCCCCGGTGACTCACTGGCAAGATCGCGCAATGCATCCAGGTCCCCCAGAGCAGTCTCCACTTTGCGAAAAGCCTCCACCCACGACTTGTGCTCGGAAATCTGCCGCAGCACTTTCTGTGCCTGCTCTTGGTCATCCCAAAAGCCGGCGCCGCCCGAAAGCGTCTCTAACTTCTCAATTTCAGACAGCCGCTTGGCGTAGTCAAAGCGACCTCCGCAACACGTCCAGCTTCGGCTTGTAGTCTGCTATCTGCTGTGTCAGTTCTTCAGGTTTCATGTCCCTCTAACGATTCTTTGCCGCGGATACTGCTCCGCGATTTCGCATTATATAAAGTATCACCAATCCCGCCAGGATTAATATCGTCGCGGGAATCACTTCCGGTGTAATCGGTTCCTTTAAGATAATCGCTCCGGCAAACAGCGCAATGACCGGATTGACCAGACTGTATGTGTTCACCCGCGCCGCGGGAACTCGCGCCAACAAATAGGCATAGGCCGTAAATGCGACCACCGAGCCCATCACCGCAAGATACAGCATTGCCAACACGGCGTCCGTGCTTGGATTGATGTCCCATGATTCGCCGAACAGGGCTGAAATCAGCGCAAACGACACCGCGCCTGCCAGCATCTGCGTCGCGGAAACGGTGATAGTGTCAAGCCCACGCAGATGTTTGCGCGTCCATATTGCCGCGATGGTCCACACCGGTGGACACAACAGCAGCGCCACCAGCCCCGGCCACTCGTTCAACTCAAAGCTCATGCGATTGTGATGCAGCACCGCGATTCCGCCCATCGCCAGCACAATGCCGAGCAGCGATACCTTATCCAATTTCTCCGAGTCGCCGATTATCATTCTTCCGAACAATGCCGACCACGCGGGAGTTGTCGATACCGTCAATGCCGTCAAGCCGGAATCAATATACTGCTCTCCGAAATTCACCAGCCCGTTTCCGCCGGCAAGCATGAGCGTTCCGGTCAGCGCTAGCCATCCCCATTGCTCTTTCGTCTTGGGCAGTCTGTCGCGGTGCATCAGCAGAATCGGCAGAAACACCGCGCCCGCAATGGCAAACCGGATTGCTCCCAGCACAAACGGCGGAAATCCTCCGAGTGCGACCTTGATGACAAGATATGTCGTCCCCCAAATGATGCAGAGTGCCAGATAGGCGACGACAATCATCTATGACCGCTTCGCTCTGCCCCGCGGCTCAATACTTCTTCTGGATGACGCACGCTTGATAGTAGTGCTGAAGAATCTCCTCCGCACTCCTGCCATTGCCGGCCATCCGTGCCGCACCGGCTTGACACATGCCCACACCATGTCCCCATCCCGCTCCCGTGAAAATCAACTCCATCGGATTTCCTGACGAGTCGGTCAGCACTTCCACCAGGAACGCCGAACTCTCGAGAGCCGTGTGGGAAAGCTGCCTCCGTATCCGCAATTCTCGCTTAATTCGCAAATTGGCCAGTGAACCCAAAACTTCCACTTCCATCAACCGTCCGCTGCGTCCGCGCCGTATCGGCAGGATGTCATAGAGCATCCCGATGTCCACTCCGGTCTTGGTCAAAATAATCTCCTCAAGCTCGGAGCGCAGCAGCGTCGTCTCCCAGCGGAAATGCCTGCGGCCGTAGGCCCGTGAAACCGGCAAATCCACTCCGTCCAGATTGCAGCATGCGCTCGGCCGCGACTGAATCCATCTTCGTGCGCCGTTCTCCGTGGTCAAGTCCGGTACTTCCATCTCGGCCGTGCAATCACAGGGAACACCCTTGCCCGCATAAATCGGCGGTGTCATCCATGTTGCCTGCACGTCCTCCGTATGGCCTCCGCAGACCTTCGAATAGTGTGCGTCAACAACCGCTCCGTTGTGAAAAAGAATCTGCCCCCGTGTATCCGTCACGGCCTTCGTCACCGTCGGATTCTCATACGTCACGCCGCTGTAAACTTGACAATGAACATGTGCGCACAGTTCGAACGGATCGTTCAAATGTTTGATGGATTTCGTCGCGATGACCAGACTGCGCGATGCGATTGCCTGAGCCCGCAGCGCTTCTTCAGGATAATCCACCGGCATCTCCGTCGCCACTACACCGCGCAGATAAACGTCAATCGGTATTTCCGTCAGCGCCGCGATTTCCCCTTCGTGGTCAACATAAAACTCGATCTCGCCCTCATACGTCCGGTCCTCCGTCGGCTCATAGGCAAACCCGGAATTCATCCGCACACCAAGAATCGTCAGCCGCGACTCCGCGTCCTCCGGCACAATCCTAAAACCGTCCGTGCTCTCGAAGTGCTGTTCCAAACTCTGGTCAAACAGCTCAAGCTTGCCGTGTGATTGCGTCAGAACTTCGCGTACCAGCCGCGGCGCGTAATCCAGCTCCAACTTTGCCAGCAGATGCCGTGCATCCTCTTCAACTTGAAAATTGCCAACCTGCACACGATAGAGCGTATTGTCCCCGATAATCTGACCGTCAATTTCAATCGGGCCGCCAATCTGCCGCATCACCGCCTGCAAGCCCCGCTCTTCAAACTGCTCGGCAAGCGACATGGCTTCCTCACGTGTCGTGAATGAAGCCACCAGCACGCTGTACAGAAATTTCGTCGGTGTACTCTTCTCGCGCAGTACCCGCCACTTCAAAGTGGATGTGTCCGCTTCGCGCAACAGTTCCCCCGCGCGCGTCTCTATCCGGTAGCGGCCGGAATACCTGAAGGTGACCCGTTCGTAGCCCTCCAAAAGTCCGACGCGGACACTAACTGGAGGTTGAGTGGGTTGAAGTTGCGTGTTCAAAGGTTGTAGGTAGTGTTTTGTCTCGGTCAACTATCGAACCCCGCCCCCGGGACCGACTCTGTTCTGTTTTGTCTCAATCTATGCAGTGGCCGGTGCCGCCGCGCCTTCGCACAACACATGCAGTTCCCGCACCAGCTCCGCCGACTGCTCTCGCTTCACTAACAAAAGCAGACGATTCTCAATGTGCAGCTCCTCTCGTATCACCTCGCGATGCGGTTCCAGCGCGCTCGCGATTTGGTCTGCCAGCACACCCACCCCGCCAGCTCCCGGACCGACCAGAGCAACCAGATCATAGCTGGAGTCCATCGCGTCCGCGTAGTCTTTGAGCAGCAAGTGCGGCTCGTCACTCTGCTTGAACACTGCTAGGGGGGAGTCTCCACCACGCAAATACAGCGGCAAAACCCCTGTCTCGCGCAAAGTTCGTTCAACAAACAAAAACTGAAGCAGAGTTGCAAGCGGCAAAATTGTTGCAGGTGTATGAATAACAGCACCTAACGTACGCCTCGCAAGAGGCTTGTCCGTGATTATTGTCCCCGCAACCCCTGTCTTCGAGTTCCCGATGGCCAGTTTCATCCTGAATTCTGCCGCCAATTCCACGGCCGGAACCTGCAAAATCTTCGCGCCTAACCCCATCATGGACAGCGCTTCGTCATAATTCAGGTGTGAAAGAATTTTCGCACCTGAAACCAGTTTCGGGTCGGCACTCGCCACCCCGTCTACGTCCTTCATGAACTCGACCTGTTCCGCCCCTAGCGCCACCGCCAATGCCACAGCTGTCGCGTCCGTCCCGCCGCGGCCCAAAGTCGAGATGTTCTTCTCGGTCGTAATCCCCTGATAACCCGCAATCACGGGAATCTTCCCCTGCTCGAGGACTTCCCGCACCCGCAGAGGCCGGACTTCTACAATCCGCGCCGCCGTGTGCAGCGTGTCCGTGATGATTCCGGCCTGAGCGCCCGTCAGCGAAACGGCGATGTCGGGCTCAATCGAGTTCAGCGCCAGCGCCAGCATCGCAATCGCCACCCGCTCGCCCGTTGACAGCAGCACGTCCAATTCCCGCCCGCGCGGCTCGGGGTTCACAGCCCGCGCCATCGCCACATATTGGTCAGTCGTATCCGCCAATGCCGACACCACCACCACCACCTGCGTCCCGGCCTTCACCCGCGCATGGACCAGCCCCGCCACCTGCAAAATATCCGCAGGCGTCGCAAGCGTCTTCCCACCGTATTTTTGGATGATTAAGGGCATCAACTATCTCAAAATTCAGTGCGCTTCATTCCACCACCCACATCGCCCGATACTCCAGCATATCTCCCAATCCGCCGTCAAACTCGAGTGTGCCCGGATTGTCCGGCGTCAAGGTCGAATCCGCCGGATGCAGCCACGGGCGAAGCGCCGCGTTCGACAAATCCGCCTCAGGATCATAGGTGTCCACCCAGCCGTATCCGAACTGCTCCGGGTATGTGCCAATCATGTAATAGAAAAGTTCCGGCGACTCCGTCGTTACGTCGTGTACAAACGGCGGAAACAGAAACGTCCGCCGCGTGTTCCAGCCTGTGTTCTTCCATTGAATCAGGGACCCCGAATAGGGCGTACCATCGTCCCGCGGAATCGTCGCCACCTGATACTCGCGCAGCATGTAGGCGTGAAAATTGAAGTGATTGCCGTCCGTCAGCAGTCCGGCAAACTCAATCGCCTCCGCAGATATGGTAATCAACGTATCGCCCACGAGAATCTCGTAGCCCCCGCGTGACTCCGGCTTATTGCCCTCTTCACAGGCGGAAAGCAATAACGCGGCAGCGATTATGGAAATCCATTGCCTCATTTCATAAGCACCAATTTCTGCGCAGCCTGAAATTCTCCGGACACCATTGAAACGAAGTAAATCCCCGAAGCCATCTCTTTGCCGTCAATGGACACGCACTGCCGTCCTGCCGCAAACTCCTGTTGAACAAGCTCTCTGACGAGACGGCCCGAGACATCATACAAATTCAGAGCGACACTTTGCGTCGTCGGCATGTCAAACGCAATCGTCGTCGTCGGATTAAACGGATTGGGGTAGGGAGGATGCAGTTTGAACTCCGTCGGAAGCAGACTCTCCTCGTCCGCGTTCGCCGCCGTTCCCGCACCTAAACAGCGAACCGTCTTGACACCTGAGATAGCGTTGCTGAAAATGCGGAGCGTGTCCACATGGTTTCCGACTGATTGCGGAGTGAATAGAATGTCAACTCGCAATGTGTCTCCGATTTCCACCGTCGCAGGACCTGTAAACGCTGTTGAGTAATCTCCGCTGCCTTGAATCTCCGTCACCGTCAGCACATTCGACCCTGTGTTGATGAGTCCCAAAGTTCGCGTCGCGGTTAAGCCCACCGCCACCGGCCCGAAATTCAAACTCCCCGGTGTCGCCGCAATGTCCGGCACATAAGCGAGCAGCATCGCACACCCGTCCCACCCCGGCACGGCGAACGATTGCGACGAACCAAACAACAAAAATCCGTTTTCCGTTTCAATCATCCCTTCACAACGATCCGCTTCATCCCCGCCCTTTACCACCGACCAAACACTGTCCCCATCTTCATCAACTTTAAGTAGCCAATAATCCGACTGCTCAAAATTGATATTTTCAGATGAGAAATTCCCGGCAATGATGAAACCGGAGTCGGATGCGTTAATAATCTCTACGCCGTCCTCATAGGACAGGCCGCCATAGTGGCGGGACCAAATGACGGAATCAGGGCGGTGCAAGCCGGTCGCGGTAACCCACAAGTCACTGCCAGAACCGTCCAATGTCGTAAATCCGGTCGCCACGACACGTGATTGCATCGCATCCAGTCTCGCACCTAGGAATCCGTCATCTCCTGCGCCGCCATGGGCGGCGGAAATTCCATCGTCATATTCAAGAAGTCCGTCAGAGTCGTCAGCGGTTCCGGCCCGAGTCTTGCCAAACAAAACCGATTCAAAAGTTGTGGAGTCGATTAACGTATGACCTGAGTTCTCGTTCAATGCGCCTGTACTGTAATAGCGGATTTGCGAGTTGCCGACTCTGTCGGAAATCTCAAGTGCGAACATCCGCTCGCCTTGAAAGAGCTCCAGCGAATATGAGGTTGCAAAATTGTGCGAGCCCGGTACGCTCATTCCGCCCATTCGCACCGGATAAGCCTCAACTTGCCCCAGCTCATGCCAGAACGTGACATTCACGTTTCCAAAGTCGTCAATTTCATATACTAGCAGCCGTGATGATTCGCCGTTTGCACTTAATCTCTCGCAGCCTAATAGGTAATCATTCGGGCCGCGCTTAACAATCGCAGGAAATCGTTCCCTCTGCGACTGACCGTAGCGCCGTTCCCAGACCAATTCGCCATCACGATTAAGTTTTACGATGATGCCGTCCCCCGCCAGAGCATTCCACTCCCGCGCTTCCCCGCACAACAAGAAACCGTCTTCAACTTCAATCGCGTCATAAAAATATTCATCCCCGCCATCATCAAATGAAAACGTCCACACCGAGTCCGGCGGAAACGGCTGAGCAAACGCAGACGATGCAAGAATCAAAAAAAGTAGTACTCTGATTCCCCCCCAGTCCTCTGGGGGGGTAAGGGGGGGTAAAATTCCAAGCGGTTTATTTACGTTTGAGCGCATCAAGAATAGTTTCGAGAACATAGGGCATGCTCTCCTTAACTTGTAAATTAGTAACTCGAATAACTCGATAACCTAATGACTCCAGAAAATCCGTTCGTCGCGCATCGTGCAACTGTCGCTCTATCTCAGCATGCGTTGGGCCATCTACTTCCACAATCAACTTCCGCTCTATACAGATGAAATCAACAATGTACTCACCGATGGCATGCTGTCGTCGAAACTTCACACCGAGCTGCTCAGTTCGCAGCTTGTACCAAAGCAGTCTTTCCGCTTCAGTTCGATCTCGTCGGAACTCGCGCGCACGCTGCCAGGTTTTCCACTTAACTTTGTCGAAGTCTCTCACTGTTTACCCCCCTTTTGTCCCCCCAGAGGACTGGGGGGAAATAGAAGATCATAGACCCAACACATCCCCCATCCCGTAAAACCCCGCAGGCTGGTCCGCCAGCCATTCCGCCGCGCGCAACGCTCCATGCGCAAATACCGCGCGCGAGTCGGCACGATGAGTTATCTCCAATCGCTCGCCATGTCCACCGAGCACGAGCGTATGCTCACCCACAACGTCTCCAACTCTAAGTGAAAACACCTCAGGCTTCTTGCCAACCGTATCTTCGATGATCTCAGCTATCCGAATTGCCGTTCCCGATGGAGCATCCACCTTTTTCGTGTGATGCGCTTCCGACAAATACACTTCATACCCGGGCAGCGCCGCCGCCGCTTCCGCCACCAGCGCAAACAGCACGTTCATCCCGGGTGACATATTCGGCGCATGCAAGACCGCAATACTCTTTGCAGCTTCGCGTAATTCCTTCTTAACATTTTCCGGCACGCCCGTCACGCCGCAGACGTAATTCACTTTCGCTTTCTGACAGCACTGCACATTTTCAATCACCGAGGCCGCCGTCGAAAAATCGACAGCCACCTTCACATGATTATGCACGCCGTAGCACTTCGGTTCAATCAACAAATCATCGAAATACTGCCCTGCTCCCGCCGGGTCAAATGCATGCGTGATCTTGAGACCCGGGAATAACCGCGCCTCATGCAGAAGTACCTTCCCCATTCGGCCTGCTGCGCCGAACAACGCGATGTGAATCGGCTCACGCGACATTCGGATTCTCCAGATACGCCGCAATCGCCGCGCGAATCTTGCCTTCCGTCTCCTTCTTCACGGGCACCATCGGCAGTCTGAACTCGTTGGCAATCTTGCCCATCGCATGCAGAGCGTATTTTACGGGACCGGGATTCGTTTCAAGGAACATCGCCTTGGCAATCGGTGCCAGAGTGTGATGCAGCAGGAGTGCCGAATCCGTGTCCCGGCGGTCGTACGCTTTGATTAACCCCTTCATCAGGTCTGGAGCCACATTCCCCACCACCGACACGACACCCACCCCGCCGACCGCCATCACAGGCAACGTCAGACCGTCGTCACCCGACAGCA
The DNA here is from genome assembly GCA_013360195.1 of bacterium. Taxonomy (NCBI): domain Bacteria; species bacterium. The sequence goes on along the minus strand of JABWCQ010000005.1, from coordinate 71,353 downwards.
CTGTCATCCGGCCCTCGACCCGCGCCGTCGTCTCACTTATCTGCTCCAAATTGCCGCTTGCTTCCTTGATGGCGCACACTCGCTTGAAGTCGGCCAGCCGCTCGACCGTCTCCGGCAGCATGTTCACGCTGGTCCGGCCCGGCACATTATAAAGCAGCAGCGGAAGCTCCGTGGCCTCATGCACCGCCGCAAAATGCTGATACAGTCCCTCCTGCGTCGGCTTATTGTAATACGGTGTAATCACCATCGCCCCTTGTGCCCCCAGCTCCTTGGCTTCGTTCACCTGCTCAATTGTCTGCTCGGTTGAATTTGTCCCGCATCCCGGTGCCACGGAAATCCCCTGAGATGCTTCTAACACCAGCTGGATGACCCGCCGCCGTTCTTCCCGGGAGAGGCATGAGGCCTCCCCTGTCGTCCCCAGAGGCACGAATCCGTCCACACCGCGACTTGCAAGACCATTGACCAAATTTTGCAGGGCAGCCTCGTCAATTTGACCGTTTTTGAACGGTGTCACCAAGGCTATCCATAATCCTGTATAGAAGTTCATGTTGTTATGGAGTTTGTGTTCTCAATCCGCACGTCGCGACTTCGCAACATGCCCAAAATTCCCGAATTAGAATATACCTTAGAGCCATCGGATTGTCAAATTTGCAGTCATTCTCAGCATGTCGCCGCTTTTACACCAATTTGGGTCAGAACCCTTGACTCTTTGGTCTTTGCTGTGCAAACTGTTATGTGAATAACCTGTCCCTAACCATGTATTTTCCGGAGGATAGAATCTTAGAGTTTCGGGCTTTTCCCGATGTTGTAATGGATGAACAAGGAGGTTGCGATGAATCAGCTCGGCCCAGTCTTTGCCGAGGGCATGGATGTACTGTGGGTGCTAACGAATGGATTATGGAAACGGGAGACCCGGAATATGCCGGAACCAACGCTTTTGATTGTCGACGAGGAAACCTCCGCCATCGAGCGCTTTACGCGTTCCCTGCGCGGAGAAGGGGGATATCGTGTGCTCCACGAAACTAACCCCGGGAATGTACTGAACAGGCTCGAAACCGAAAATGTTGACGTCGTGCTCTGCGATGTCGACCTCAAGGGGGCATCCGGAATCTCGCTTATCGGAGACATCCGCTCCCGACACTTGAGATTGCCCGTAGTCATCTATTCCGATTCCGATGACTCCGAGCGAATTGTCGAGGCTATGGAGAACGGCGCGACCAACTACGTCTCGCAGCCCATGGAGCCCCGGCTTCTCGCCCGAACAGTCGATGCCGCGCTCTCGAACCTTCGCCTCGCCGGCGAAGTCGAAAAACTCAAGCGTCGGCTCGGCGGGGATCACAAGCTCGGCGGCTTGGTGGGACGCTCAGCCGCCATGCACAAAGTCTTTGATGCGATCCGCGATGTGGCTGCGGTGGACACCACGGTCCTTATCCGGGCTGAAACCGGTGCCGGTAAGGAACTCGTCGCTCGTGCACTGCACTTCGAAGGTCCGCGCGCCGACAAGCCCTTTATCAAGGTCAATTGCGCGGCATTGCCCGAAACCCTGCTCGAATCTGAACTCTTCGGACATGAAAAGGGTGCTTTCACCGATGCCAAGCAGACCCGCATCGGAAAGTTTGAAGCGGCCAACGGCGGCACCATCTTCCTGGACGAAATCGGCGAACTCTCGCTCTCGACGCAGGTCAAATTGCTCAATGTCCTGCAGGACCGAGAAATCGAACGACTCGGCGGGAATCGCAAAATTCCCGTTAACATTCGCGTCGTGACGGCTACCAACCGCGACCTCGAACGAATGATTCAGGAAGGCCGTTTCCGCATGGATCTTTACTACCGGCTGAACGTCGTGCCCATCACGATTCCGCCGCTGCGCGAACGCAAGGAAGATATCCCCATGCTTTGTGCACACTTCCTTGACAAAATCGGCGGACGGCTGCAAAAGGGCAACTTCACCATGACGGATGATGCTATGGCGCTGATGCTTTCGCATCCGTGGCCCGGGAATGTCCGCGAACTCGAAAATGTTATCGAGCGGGCCATTCTCGCGTCGAACAGCACCACCATCACCGCCACGACGCTGCAATTCCTGAAGCAACCCTTCACGACCACCGAGAACAACAGCTTCACTCCGGTTTCTGTTAACTACCCCGTCAATACTCCAAACGGCAACAGCGTCGTGACGGCGGCACCTGCCGCTCCGGAGAATCTGATGAGTCTGGGACCGTTGAAACAGGCCGTGCGCAACTTTGAAAAACAGTTCATCGAGAATGCCATGATTGCCGCCAACGGCCATGTCATCAAGGCCTCGCGCATGCTGCAGATTGATCGCACGACTCTCTGGAAGAAAGCCAAAGAGCTGGGCATAGACCTGCATCCCGCAGACGAATAAAATGAAAGGCAGCCGCAAGGCTGCCGTTCTTAATTCTAAGCCCAAGCCGTTGTGGGTCTCCAGACCCGCAAGGGAAATTGTCTCACTTTAACAACAAAACCTTTCCAACGGCAAGCGCTCCCTCACTTCCGCTTAATCTGGCAAAATAAACTCCACTCGACAACCCCGCCGCATCCACACTCAGTCGTTGTGAATGCTCAATTCTCCCTCTGAAAACATTTGCCGCAACTCTCCCCGTCACATCATACAACACCACTTCATATTCACCCGCCCGCGCAACCTCAATCTCAAGTGTCGTCACCGCATTGAACGGATTCGGGAATGCCCGGATCGAAAATTGCTCCGGTGCAAAATCAATCTCAGGTCCAACTGACTCGGTTGTGTCCCCGTGAGTTGAGGTATCCGGGTCAGACAACAGCCACGGATTGAACCGGATTCCGTCATCAACACTTGCCCCTTGTCCTTGCGGGTTGTTCTGAGGATGATACGGCCCGCTCTCGTGTCCCCACCAGTTCCAACGGGCGTCAACGAGCGTATTACCGGCCAGAAAGTAATCTACTCCGCTGAAGTCTTGCGAAAAAGAGTTGAACCGCAGGTACACCGTGTCGTTTAGTGATCGGTTGTAGATTGCAACTTGCGGTTTGCCATGCGGCAATACGTCCCCGAAAGTCGTATTTCGTATTACTGCGGATGCTCGTAGAAGAATGCCAGATGCATGACCACGGACGCTTCCGGTCGAATCAATGCGATTACTATCAAGCAATGCGATAAAGCCCTGGCTGGAACCTTCAGAACATTGAATGTAGATCGGCTCTCCGCCGTTTTGTACACCGCCAATTGATGAACCACAGTTTACAAAGCGATTATTTATAATCTTAAACACACACTCCCAGTCTTTGGGCTGATTGAAACATGTGTCCGTTACCCATAAAGCGTTTCCACCGTTGATTACGATGTTTTCGAACACGCAATCGCGAATGGTGGATCCGCAACGAGGACGCAATTGCACAGCATTGAAACGCATGGTATCAAGTCCGACAAATCTGCAATTCTCGATATACAGACTGTCACCAAGACCGACAAACATTGAAAGTTCGCCGCGCTGAGTAAACAAACAATTTTTTATCTCACAGCCGCGTCCGCTTGTAACCAGCCCCCCATTCGCTCCATCAAACCAGGTATCATAGGCGAATAGTTTGCCGCGCCATAGTCCGGTAAACACTGCGCTGCCTTTGGAACCGATAAATCGGCACCCTCGCAGTGTAATTCTATCACATTGCGAAATCCCGCCTGCCACAGAATCGAAAAGACACCTTGTCGCCGATATCTCGTGCACTGCCGTATCACCGACGACACCGCCTGAAATGCTGCTTGGCCTACCGTCCGTCATTCCACTACGGTTGCGAATGACCATGTCCTCTATGAACACGCGACCTCCGGTTAATGTAAGGCTTGCCAAAGTGTCAGACCCCGGGACATCTGTCGGGTCTAACACTGCAAACTGTGTCGAGCTTGAATCCAATCGGACTTCGCTTTTCAATGTGAAGACTCGAGGCGGCGTGGTCAGCGATTCTACATATATCCCCGGCGCGACAAGAATTGTATCCCCATCGCTCACATTTGATAGCGCGAACTGAATGGTTCCATATACAGAAGGTACGCGTAGCACTTCACTGAAAGCCGGTAGTGCAATCAGATGGCCAATGATGAGTAAACAAGTTGCGCTTCTCATGGGCAACTCGTCACTGCGCCGCTCACCCAGCCAAGAGCTTTGCAGTCCTCGTCACAATCTTCACAGTCGATACCTGGATCGGATGAGCAAGGCCGCTTACAGACATAGAGACGATAGTCAATGCCTGTCTCAAGGTACACGGTGGTAGTCTGCGAGCATAGCTGGTTCTCGCAAAATGACCGAATAGAACCCTGAACAGAGCCGCTTGCTTCCTTCAATACCATTACACACGAATTGCAATCGCAGGCATTTGTGCAACTGTAAATCTTTGCGCCCAAATCGTAACTGCCGTTGCAACTCACTTGAAATACAGACGATGAACTGCACCCACCCGTACTTGTCTCACAGTCCGCATGGGACCCCGAGCAGGTTTGATCCACTGCCGAAACACAGATTGTGCACTGCGCAAGAATTTTCGCATTTCCCAGACACAAAAAAACCGCAAGCATAACCGCTGCGGTCAAGGTGAAAGGTACTTTTGCCATGGCAAGCCTCCGAATTCTGCTAAGTTTTCCGCCCAAACGTGCGCCGCTTCTGTCGGCACCTGTAACAAGATATTCGAAAGCCTTCGATTTGTCAAGCGTGTGAACTAGAATAAAATCAATGCTCCTAAACTATCGCAAATACAAAAGTTTGGTCAAGGCGGATGCATCGCCCTGTCCGGTCAACTGTGCAAAATAAACTCCGCTCGCTAACCCCGCCGCATCCACACTCAGTCGTTGTGAATGCTCAATTCTCCCTCTGAAAACGTTCGCGGCAATTCTTCCCGTCACATCATACAACACCACTTCATATTCACCTGCCCGCGCAACCTCAATCTCAAGTGTTGTCAGCGCATTGAACGGATTCGGAAATGCGCGAATCGAAAATTGCTCCGGTACAAGATCAATCTCAGGTCCAACTGACTCGGTTGTGTCCCCGTGAGTTGAGGTATCCGGGTCAGAAAACAGCCACGGATTGAACCGGATTCCGTCATCAACACTTGCCCCTTGTCCTTGCGGATTGTTCTCCGGATGATACGGCCCGCTCTCGTGTCCCCACCAGTTCCAACGGGCGTCGACGACAGACCCGTCAAGTGAACCGCGAGTTATCCCGTCATAGTCCTGCGAAAAATCTGTTCCCCGCACGTAAATGGTGTCCAGGCCGCCAAGGCAGTTAAGGAAGATTTGTGGTTTGTTTGCCGGAAGTATGTTGCCAAACCGGGTATTCTTGATTGTGCATGATGTCTCAATTAGGAATCCGGAGGCGGATCCCCTCACTTCACCAACGGAATCCACGCTATTGCTGTCCAGATATGCGATGTAACCCTGAGTTGATGCTTCGCTGCATTTCACCAGGATCATTTCTCCCCCTTGGCCTTCCGGGAATCCTCCCCATCCGCAATTCACAAATCGATTGTTGGTCACTTTCATCGCGCATTCCCAGCCTTTTGGCTGGTTGAAGCACGAGTCCTGAATAACAATAACCGGATGGCCAACAAGCAGATTCTCAAAAACGCAGTTCCGCAGCTCTGAGCCGCAGCGAGGTCGGATTATTAACGCTTCACCTGTTTGTGGAGACAACCCGACAAAACGACAGCCGTCAACGACTAGACTGTCGCCCAGGCCCAGAAACAAATAACCCGTGCCACGATGCGTGAACAGACAGTCCTTGATGTGTCCTCCTCTGCGGGAATACACCAATGAGCCTGTTGCACCATCAAACCATGTCCCGTCTGCATAGACTTTCCCGGTAAACAATGTGTAGGCCGCAATCACTTTCGACCCCACAAACCGGCAATGGTCGAACGTCATCCGCGGAATCCGGGCAACGCCGACATGTACCGAATCAAACACACATCTGCGGAATATTACTTCACGCGACGCGGTATCGCCAGCGATTCCGCCTGTGCTTGAACCCGCGCGGCCTTCCGTCATCTGCCAACGATTGCGAAACACAAAATCTTCAAATGTTACGCTGCTGCCGTACAATTTTGCGCAAGACATCGTATCAGATCCCGGAAGCCCTGTCGGATCTAATATTGCAAACTCCGTCGTAGCCGAGTCCAGCAACTGTGTGCCACGAATTGTGAGCGTAATTGCTGGAATGGAGAGTGCTTCTTCATACAGTCCTGCCGACACGAGAATTGTGTCACCGCTGAGCGCCGCATTGACAGCATTTCCGATACTGTTGTATTCCTCCGGTACAGCAAGTGTCCGCCCCCAGAGTCCGCTCGTTATACCACCTGCGGCAATAACTATGAAGATTAAGACTCTCATGGACAGGAGAGTACTTCTCTGTGTAGCCAGCCTTTTGCCTTGCAATCTGTATCACACTCTTCACACGTTGACAAGCCGTCGCAAGGACGTTTGCAAACATAAAGGCGGTATGTCGTGTTGATTAGCAAAGAAACAGTTACAGAAGCTTGGCATTGTGATTGATTGCAGTCGCTGTCAGTCCAGCCCACAATCACCCCTGTCGTTTCTTTCACAACATGAACACAAGACGAACAATGGCAGCCCTCTCCATTGCAATCCATGACCGCGCTGAGTGTATATGAGCCGTCGCAAGGAACAGTGAATGCCCCCGAGCTTGTACAATTTGCGTAGTCTGATCCGCAGTCATCATATGACCCACTGCATGTTTGGTCAGTACCCCCGTCAATACACAACGTGCACTGCGCGAAAATCTTCGCACCTCCCAGACACAAGAAAACCGCAAGCATTACTGCTGCGGTCAAGGTAGAAGGTGCTTTACTCATGGAGTGCCTCCGTTTTCTGCTATGTTTCCGCCCATGGAGCACCGCCCTTTGGTGCACCATGAGGAATATAATACCGAAATCCCCCGCTGTCAAGCCTCGTGACCCCGATTTCATGCCTCCTCAATTACCTCCCAAAACTCGTAACTCCAATGCCAAAACCCTGTAATCATAATTTGAACAAATGTTTACATAAAATCATTTTTTTTGGAACAAAAACTTTACACAAACGTTCATATACTTTATATTAGATGCAGATATTGGTCTTTGCCCACTCCGCATGTTCCCGCACTAACTCACTTTCATGTTTAAGCAACGGCTCTAAAGCAACAATTGCATCTTCAGTGTTCCAATTCCCAATCGCCACGGCTACGTTTCGCATAAACCCTTCGTATTTCGGTCTCAGCACCGCGCTGCCCCTGAACATCTCGACAAACTCCGCACCACTCAGCTTTGCAAGTTCAGCAAGTTTGGGAGCCTTGCGCTCGATTGTATTCGCATAAGCCTGCTGCCGAGTGTGAGTTGAAAACCGATTTACCCACGGACAGCACGTCTGACAATCATCACACCCGAAAATGTGATTCCCCATTTTCGCTCTCAAGTCAACCGGAATCGAGCCGCGTAATTCAATCGTCAAATACGAAATACACAACCGCGAATCCAACACATACGCCGACGGAAACGCGTGCGTCGGACAAACATCCAAACATCTCGAACAACTTCCGCACGAAACTCTTTTCGGCGGGCGAGAAGGCTCAAGCTCAAGTGTGGTTAGGATCTCACCGAGAAATACATTCGATCCCATCTTCGGATGAATCAGCAGCGTGTTCTTGCCGATGAACCCCAACCCCGCGCGCGCTGCAACTTCCCGTTCCAACACGGGTCCCGTATCCACATAAGCTTTCGTCTTCACATCGAAAGATAGTGACTGTACAAACTCCGCCAACTCTTCCAGTGCGTGCCCCATTAAATCATGATAATCCTGCCCCCAGGCATAACTCGCAATGATTCCGCGTGACGGGTCGTTGCGAATCTCATCGGGAAGAAATCCCGTGAAGTACGACTGCCCTACGGAGATAACACTCGCAACTCCCGGCAGCACGAGTTCCGGATTTATTCGCCGCTCCGCCGAACGATTCAGATAGGTCATTCTCCCGGCCATACCGTTGGCCAGCCATGTCCGCACCTGCTCGCCGTGCGGTGACGGGACCGCCCGCGAAACTCCGCACAAATCAAACCCCAATTCCCGCGCCTTAGCCGAAATCAGGTCAGAAACGTTCTGTTGAAGGCTTGGTTGCAATTTCGCTCAATAGTTAATAGATTTCAGGGTGTTGTGTCGTATTTCGCGTGCGCTCTTCCTTTTCCAAAACTCCACATGACCAACTGGATCGTTCTCCCCAAAGACCTGCCCCGCGGCCTGCGCTACTACGATTTGATCGGCGGAATGTTCGTCGCCATCCTGCTCATCTCCAATATCGCGGCCACCAAGCTGGTCGGCTTCGGCAGTTTTCCTTTTGACGGCGGGACTTTCCTGTTCCCGCTCAGCTATATCTTCGGCGATATCCTCACCGAAGTTTATGGCTTTGCCCGCGCGCGCAGAGTCATCTGGCTGGGCTTTGCGGCCAACGCGCTCGCCGCGCTCACCTTTGCCGTCGTGACCGCCCTGCCGCCCGCCGCGATTTGGCCGAATCAAGAGGCCTTTGCAAGCATCCTCGGCTTCGTGCCCCGCATCGTGCTGGCCTCGCTGGTCGCCTACCTGTTTGGTGAATTTGCCAATTCGGTCATTCTGGCGAAACTGAAGGTTGCCACCAAGGGTAAACGGCTGTGGGCACGCACCATCAGCTCCACTCTCGTGGGAGAAGGCATTGACACGGTGCTGTTCGTCATGATTGCCTTCTACGGCGTGATTCCGATGAACGAACTGTGGCTGATGATGGCCTTTAACTATGTATTCAAGTGCGGAGTCGAAATTCTTCTGACACCCGTCACCTACGCCGCGGTCGGTTTTCTCAAGCGCAAAGAGCAGGTGGACATCTATGACACCCACACGAAGTTCCGGTTGTGGGGCGCCGGCGAAACGGCCGCAACCGCAAAGTAGCACCTTCAAAAGACTAAAACAACTCCAGCGTGCCTTCCGACCAACCCCTCACCTTTTGGGATCATATAGACGAACTGCGCAAGCGGCTTTTGCGGAGCGTGCTGTTCGTCGCGGTGGGGGCGATTGCCGGATTTCTGCTGGCGGACAAGTCGCGCGACTTCCTGATGGAGCCGTTTCACAAATCCGTTCCGGGAACGCTGTCGCTCTTGGCGCCGTCCGACGGATTCATCATTGAAATCAAGATTTCGCTGCTGCTCGGCATTCTGCTGGCGTCGCCCTTCGTCGCTTGGCAGTTATACGGTTTCATCAGCCCCGCGCTCGCGCGCAAAGAAAAGCTCTGGCTGTTTCCTATCATCATCATCTCCACCATCCTGTTTTGGGGCGGAGTCATTTTCGCGTGGAGAATCCTCCCTGCCGCGCTCGAGTTCCTCGGCTCATTTGCCGAAGTCGGGCTGCAGAACTTCTGGTCACTCAACAGCTATGTGAGTCTCGTGCTGTTTCTGCTGCTCGCGTTCGGCATCATCTTTCAACTCCCGCTCATCATGGGCGTGCTGATGGCCACGGGGTTGGTGGAAAGCACTTTCTTCCGCAAGCACCGCCGCATTGCCATCGTAGTGATTTTCATCCTGTCCGCGCTGGCCACTCCCACCACCGACGCGCTCACGATGATGCTGATGGTCGCACCGATGGTCGTGCTCTATGAAGCCGCCATCTGGGTCGGAGTCATCATCGAGCAGCGGCGACGAAAACTCGCAAAATGAGCGGTAAACTCTGTCCCAAAATTATTCTTGAAGGGACTCGACTGACTTTTAAGACGGATCTCGGCTTCTTGCTGAATGAACATCCGCGGATTGTGGGGCCGAGGATGTATCGCTATCATTCGCCGTATATCTCCGGGGAGTGGTGCAGCTTTACGAATTTCCCGTGGGGGAGAGGGCTGATTAATTTTGAGCCGGAAGAAGAACAGCAGGCGATGGAGACTTACGCGACGTGGGCCAGACTGTTTGAACTTCAGCGCTACTACTCGTGGATTATTGACCGCTTCCATCTTTCGACGATGATGCACCAGCATCTCTACTGCAACCGTGACCACGATTTCCGTTGGCTCGAAGAGCGCTTACTCCCGTTAGGCTACCGCATCGTGTTGTGCACTCGTCAGCCGTCGTCGTTTGAAGCCGCCAAAGCCGAACGTCTCAAAGTCAGCGGCAATCCTTCGCAATACGACGATTTGTCGAGGTTCATCCGAGAACAAGAGTATTTGCAGTCCTTAGCCGACAGAAGTTTGCTGCGTGTGCTTAAGCTTGATATAACATCAGGCAACCTGAACGCGCTGGCGGACGTGATAGCAGATTGGCTGGAAAACACCGGCGGACTGTATATTGAATAGTTCCGGTCCAAAATGCATGATTGCAGTAATTCAGGCCACCTTCCGGGTGGCTAATTTTTTTCACACTCCCCCTTCGCACCTTCCTGCGACATCCTTACCTATCCGGACCACAAACTGCCTGACCGGATTTTTCCGGCCCGGGGAGTCGGTCAAATATGCAAATTTCGAAATGTCATATAGTTGTAAGTAAGTAAACGGTTAGGCTTGCTATAGCCTACGCGATGGCCCAGCTATTGCACAACGGAAAGAGGTTCACAATTCTATTGGCCACCTAACTTCCGGAGAACCTCTTGGATCAAATGCGTATGGACGCTGAACGCATTCGCCAAATCAGGCAGCGTATGCAGCTTACACAAGAAGACTTTGCCCACCTGATCGGTGTGACCTTTTCCACGGTCAACCGCTGGGAAAACGGCAAGTCCAGCCCGAACAGAATTGCCGCACGACTTCTGCTTGGTCTGGAGAAGAAGCTGAAGCAGCAATAGACATGGTTGCTTCACCTCCCCGACCCGGCCGCCGTGCCGCTGCCGCTGCTTCTCCCAACACCAAGCTGGTCTGCTTCCGCCTCGGAAGCTGGCGATATGCGCTTGGCGTCGAAGAGATTCAGGGTCTGTTTTCAAGCGTGCCGCTGATTCCCAACACCGAAGAGGGTTATTCGGGACTCGTGCAGCTTGCGCAAGGCCGCGTGCCTGTGATTGACTTGCGCCGCTGCAGCGCGAGTGATACAACGATACTTCCAACGGTCGCACTGGTGGAGAACCAGGGCGAAACACTGGGTCTTGTGTTCGATCTGGCCGACGAGGTGATTCCCGTCCACGGCCGGGGTCTGCTGAATACGGACCTTGAATGTTCGCCGCTGCCTGCCCGCGCCCGTACTGTTACCCGATATGGTGATGTATTCTGGCTGAATGTGTCTGAGCTTATTAACACCGAAATTTGTTAGCGATCCGGAGATATAATGCATTCGTCCCATAGTTACGTTTCTGTTGATCCCAATGAAGATTTGCTCGTCGGCGATCCCGCGCGCAGCAAGGCCGTGATCGCGCGGCTGCGTGATGCGACCGATTTGCCGACGTTGCCGACCATCGCGTTTGAAGTGGCTCGACTGGCCAATGACCCGATGGTGGGGATGTCGGAGATTGTGCGAATTGTCCGCAACGACCCGTCCATGACGGGCAAGATTCTGCGCGTGTCGAACAGCGCGTTCTACGGCATGCCGAAGCGCGTCGAGTCGTTGAACATGGCGCTGGTCGTGCTGGGGATGCGCGAGGTGTCCAATCTTGTGACGTCCATCGCGGTACTGAAGGCTTTTCCGGATTCGGGCAGTTCGAGCTCGTTCCGCCGGGAAGTGTTCTGGGAGCACAGCGCGGGCACGGGTGAAATCGCGCGAGTGCTGGCGGCCAAGCTGCAAATGCGGCTGCACGGCATTGAATTCACCGCCGGCCTGCTGCACAACATCGGTAAAATTGTACTGCACCAGTATTACCACAACGAGCTCGAAGAGGCGTTTCAGATTGCATCGGCGGAAAACATTCCTTCGATTGTCGCGGAGCAGCGGATACTGGGAACCGACCATGCGGAAATTGGAGCTTGGATTGCCGAAAAGTGGTCGCTGCCCAATTCGATTGTGGAAAGCATTCGCTATCATCATCAGCCGAATCTTGCGCCGGAGTACAGTGTGCTGACGGCGATTGTGCATTTGTCGTCAAGTCTGGCGCGGGCAATTCTCGATTCATCGGTGCGCGAACGAGTCAACGACCATCTGTCGCAGGACCCGGCGTGGGAGGTTCTTGCAAAGGAGAACCCCGGTATTTTGTCCTTGGATATCCCGGCCTTTGTCACGGAAATCGAAGAGAACATTGACCGGGCCAGAGAATTTATCAGGCTTGCAACATCGGATTAGAAGTTCAGATTATGAATACCTCGATAGGGGGACGTGCTGTGCGAGTTTTAATAGCGGATGACAATCCGGTTGTGCGCCGGATATTGCAGCAGCTCATCGAAAAAGAAGAGGGTTTCGAGGTCGCGGCTGCGGTTTCGGACGGGGACGAGTGCATCGAGACGATTCAGAAGACCGCACCGGACGTTGTGTCCTTGGACCTTGAGATGCCGCGCATGAGCGGACGGGCGGTGCTGATGAAGATGCTGGAGCGGAATCTCAAGCCGGGAGTCGTGGTGGTGACGGGACTACCGATATTGGATCAACCGTCGGTACAGGATGAACTGCGGTCTTTGGGGGCAAATGCGATTCTGTCCAAGGATTTTTCACCAACAGGGAATGACTTGAATCTGTTTTCAAGAGAGTATTTTCGTGCTTTGAAGCAAGCTGCGACAGCTCAGTGATTTCTCAATAATTCTGACCCTTTTTGAAACAGGATAGTGATGAAAAGCCGGCAATTCAGCCGGCTTTTTATTTTGGTCAGTGGGTCACTTTTGTAAAGAAGAGAAGAGGATAAGATTTTTCACACTTCGTATAGGAGTTTGGTGAATAGCTACTAAGTTTATTCGCTGTATGCTGTTAAGAAATTTGTTGAAGATTAACGACATATCGATAAATACTTTTAGATGCTAATAAATAAGAATTTGCGATTTGATTAACCGAGACTGACAATGTGTTTATTTGAACCAGTTTGTATTGACTCCCTGCTTGTTCGCAACTATATTTATCCAACTTAGAAACTGGTGAACCCCACCAGTTGTGCAAGGTATTTGTGAGTACGTGCAAATCGGGTCCCAGACCCCAGACCCAAAACCCTTAGCAGTGAGGTAGAGAAGATGACCAAGAAATGGCTCATGTATGTAGTGACCGGCATCTTGTGTTGTGGCATGATCGGCTTTGCAGTGGCAAAGCAGACTGGCCGAAACAAGCAAATGACGGAACGCGATCGTGCGAAAATGGAGCTTCTCCAAGTTGAGCAGTCGATGCTCAAGTATGGAGAGACGCCAGAACTCGCCGCCAAGAAGGCAGAACTTAATGTGAAGCTCGGCCTCGACAGAGGCGCTGTGCAGGACCTGCTTTCCCCGCAGGCTCCGGCGGGCTATGAGGCTCCGGCAACTGAAGCACCTGTGGTTCAGGAAGCTGTGGTTCAGGAAAGCCCGTTCAACAAGGACCGCATTGCCGCCGCCCTTGAAGCACTTGAGGCTGGCCGTGATTTGAGCCTTGCCGACAAGCAAATGCTTGAAGCGTATTGGGCAATGCAAGTGACGGAAGTCCGGTATGAGAATCGCCTTGACGATCAGGGCGGTCCGAGCCCGTTCGGCTACCGTTGGGTGGATAACCTTGCCGGCGACACGGCTACCTATGCTTGGGAAGAGCCAACGGCTCCGATTGAATTGCCGATTTCGAGCTCTGACGATGCGGCAGCGTCGGTACCGTTTGGATTCAATTTCCCGTTTTATGGCACGACATACACCTCGGCAAATGCATCCACAAATGGCGTGATTGCCTTTGTGACTACATACACGTCGTGGTCAAATCCGTGCCCGTCAATGACGTTTGCTAATCCGATGATTCTACCGTACCATGATGACGGCAACACCAACACGGGCGCAAGCTCGGACGGCGGCCGCGTTGTGTATCAGCAGTATGCTGACCATGTGACCATCACGTGGGACTCGGTGGGTACGTGTTGTACAAACGGTACGGATTTGCTTGACTATCAAGTTCAGCTTTGGAATGATGGCAAGATTAAGTTCCAGTATCGCCAGATTCAGGCCGTTGTGGCTGATGCTAATACCAATGGTTCCAGCCCACTTATCGGAATTCACCGTACGACCGGTGGTGACTTCTTGAATTACCACTGTTCAACGGTCATGGATTCTGCCTACACGAACGCCCTCGACGGCCGTGCAGTTTGGTTCTATCTCGGTCAAGGTCTTACCCATGACTTTGCGGCGACCTCTTTGATTTCGCCCGCTCCGCTGCAGGTTTCCCCGAACGCGGTTCTTAATATCGTTGCGCAGTTCACGAACTTCGGAACGACGACGGAATCCGCTCCGGTGAAGTACCGCTTCAACGGCGGTCCGATCAACACGGAAAATACGGCGGCACTGGCACAGTTCGCAACCGAAAACCACGACTGGGCCGGAACGGAAACCGCACCCGGCGTTGTCGGCGACTATGAACTGTTGATTTACAGTGACCTCGCGACTGACGAGAATCGCTCCAATGATACCATCCGAGTCCAAGTGCTTGTTCGCGAGTGCGCCGACTTCTCGGTGACGGCCCCAGGCGTCTGGAACGGTACGACGGTAGGTGCGGGCGATGATTGTAACATTAGAACCGGTTTGGACCATATCTACGAAGTGGTCATCCCCACGACCGGATTGTGGACCTTCACGCTGTGCGGATCCACGTTTGATACTTACCTTTATCTGACGAGCGCTTGCTGCTCCGGCGTTCTTGCGCAGAACGATGACAGTGAGTGCAACGGAGTCTTTACGCTTCAATCTACGATTTCGTGCTTCCAATTGGATGCCGGAACGTACTTTGTGAACGTCGAGCCGTGGAGCGGAGGCAGCGGTGCCTATACATTGGAAGTCACGCAAGCGGGCTGTTCTGCGGCGCGTTGCTGTTACTTCGACGGCATTTCTACGCAGTGTGTGGACAACACGCTGGCCCAGTGTAATGCCCTCGGCGGCGAGTGGACGGAAGGCCTGAGCTGTGCGACGGATCCGTGTGTTACAGGCGCTTGCTGCTACAGCACCGGTATCTGTGCGGACGTTACTTCAAGCTACTGTGCCATTCTTGGCGGTACGTATGAAGGCGACGGCACGCTGTGCGCGAACACAGAGTGTGTGAATCCGTGCGAACTCGACTGCGGCGCATTCGATATCCTCGAAGTCGCCGAATTCGATACGTGCAATAACGACACGATTGACGCCAACGGCGGCTGCAACAACGTCGGTCCCCGCCTGTTCCAGGATATTCAGTGCGGCGATACCATTTGCGGCCGTTCGTTTACCTATGACAACTGCGTAGGTCTCGACTATCGTGACACTGACTGGTATGAATTCACGCTGACTGATACGCAAAACGTGACGTGGTCGGTGATCGCCGAGTTCGACGGCGTGCTTGGCTTCATCATCGGCGGCCCGTGCGAAGCCTTGACCATTCTTGGTCAGGCCGGTCCTGCCGCGGGTTGCGGACAAGTTGTCACGACGACCGTGCTTTGCTTGCCTCCGGGAACGTACTGGACGTGGGTTGGCCCGACGGTGTTCGGTGCTGGCGCGCTCCCGTACAGCGGCAACTTCCAGTATCGTGCCTGGTTGGATTGCACGCCGTGCGTGCCGCCGACGGGACGCTGCTGTTATGACGGCGGTCTCTCCTGTATCAACACCACCTTTGGTGAGTGCGAATTGCTGGGCGGTGTGTGGGATGAATTCCTGACCTGCGAAACCGATCCGTGCGCTATTCAGCCGCCGAACGACGACTGCGGTACGGCTCTGGAAATCGTGGTTGTTCCGAACGGAACCGCGACGGCCAACGTGGCCAACGAAGGTGCAACGAACTCCTGCACGGGAACGTGCACGGACGATTGCGGCACTTGGGTTTCTACCAGCCCGGATCAGTTCTTCTACTTCACATTGACCGAATGCCGTCTGATTGCTGTGATGGCCGATCCGAACGATCCGCACATTGAAGTCTATGAAGACGGACAGTGCTGCGGCACCCCGATTCTGTGCAACGACGATTGGGGCTGCAACCCTGATCTCGACTTCTACGCATGGCTGCCGCCGGCGCTTCGTCCGACCGCGAACTTCGGTTCGATGGTGGCCGATACGCTGCCTGCCGGAACCTACTACATCCGTGCGGGTGAGTGGGGTGCCGGTTGGAACGGTGACTATGTGTTGAGCGTCATTGATTTCGGTCCGTGCGAAATCGCTCCGTGTGATCCGATTGTTGACCTGGCGATTTATGCCGCTACGGTTGGCAGCATTGCTGACCATATCGAGCTGTTCTTCACGGCTCCGCAGGACGACGATTATAAGATTTGGTCAACGAGCAACCCGAATAATGACGGCGATCCGAACGACGGCGCTGATCCTGACTGGACGCTGGTTGCCACGCTGCCCGGCTTGCTTGCCGGACCGCAGACGTGGGTTGCCCCGGCTGGATTCTCGAACTACCTGAACTACGTTGTGACGGCGGTTTGCGAGCCCTTCCAGGCTCCTGTTGGCCGCTGCTGCTACGGTGACTTCCAGTGCGCTGACATCACCGAAGCCGAGTGCAACGATTTGGGTGGCTTCTGGACGCAGTTTGCCAATTGTGCAAACGATCCGTGCCCGCCGCCGCCGCCCGCGAACGACGATTGCGGCAACGCGATTGAAGTGTTCAACGGCGTACCGTTGCAGGGTAGTACGGATGGCGCCTTTATTGGTGTTGACGTGACCACTTGCACGTTTGATGACTTGTATGACGTGTGGTATGTGTACAATGCCCCGAACACGAATCCGATTACAGCAACTACCTGCGAAGCCACTTTCTACTATGATACAGGAATTTCTGCCTGGTCAGCTTGTGGTGGCACCGAACTCGCCTGTAACGACGACAATTGTGTTTCGAATGGCTTGCAGTCGACGATTACATTCTCGCCGTCGGCTCCGGGACCGGTGTATATCCGGGTTTCCGGGTACAATTCGCAAGTCGGAACGTTTACGTTGTCAGTTACGCAATAGCCTCTTCGATACGGCAGCCTGACTCAGGTTGCCATGACCTAAACCAAGGCGGCTCACACCTTTACGTGTGGGCCGCCTTGCATTTGTCGATGTTTGAACGGTCGGAAAAATTTTCCCGCCCCGCTTAACGGCTTTACAAACTTGACTCTCAACCTTATATTAACCGTTTAAGTTACTCCCTTGTCTCTGGTGTTGCGTCCCCTGTTGGAGTTCTGGCAAGATATTTGTTTTAGTCCCGGGAATAATCCCCAAAAACCTGAGGTAAAGTATGAAGAAGTGGCTATCACTCGTTGTGATGACATGCCTCCTGCTTGGCGCGGCCTATTTGGCGGTCGCCACTGAAGCAGGCCGAAACGTGCTGAACAGCACGGCCGCGACGCGGGCGATGCTGGCAGAAATTGATGCCTTGCTCGCACAGGACGCAACAAATCCGGAATTGCTGGCCAAGCGTCAGGAAGTGGTTGAGGTCTTGCAGTCGGCCGGTGAGACGGTCGAGGCGGTTCAATCCGAGTCTTATGAGAAGACGCCTGAGTATTTCCGTTCGATCGGCCTTTTTGAAGAAGCCGAAGCGATTGAACAGCAGCGTGAAGCTGCCAAAGCTGAATACCTTGATGCGTTGCTGTCACGCTGGAATGAAGGCGCGACGCTGAGTGCGGCTGAATCCAACGAGTTGCTCGCTGCGGGAATGCTCCCTGCTGAGGCACAGCAAGCAGGGGTGCAGGATCAGGACGCGGCACTTGCGAGTTACTACGACATGCTGCTTGAGAGATTGAACGCAGGCGCACAACTAAGCCCAACCGAAAAGGAAGAGCTGTATGCAAGCGGATTGCTGGATGAAAGCCGTTTGGGAAGCGATGAACGCGGACGTTTGGACGATACGGGCGGCCCGGACGGTTCGGGCTACCGATTTGTAGACAATTTAGCTGGCGATACCGCGACGTTCGCATGGATTGAACTGTGCGGCGATTCACTGGCGACCGAATTACTAACGACAGATGACAGTCAGTTTACGATTACGTGGGGCTGGAACTTCCCGTTTTACGGCGGCAGCTACAATTCGGGTTTTGTAAACTCGAATGGACAGCTCAGATTTGTGACGGGATCAACCGCATTGACTAACGCTGACATCAGCGCAACCAATACGACGCCGTGGATTTCAGGCTTCTGGGATGACCTTGATCCGGACGGCGGCGGACCGGCGGGTTCGGGGTGCGGTGGTGCAGGTGACAACGAAGTTCGTTGGCGGGACTTTGGCGACAAAGTTGTCATTTCGTGGACGAACACTCCTCACTTTTCAGAGTCAACCGACCGCTACAACTTCCAGATCATCATTTACCCGGATGGGAAGATCAAGCTGCAGTACAATACGAACTGGGTGAATGGAGCAACGGGTTCGACGAGTTCTTCAATACATATTGACGGACCTTTGACGGACGGTGTCAGCTATTTGCATAACGGAGCACCGGCCGGTCGAGTGATTGACAACACGGGCCGGGCAATCTGGTTCTATCAGTTGTTCCTGGACGATGATTTTGCCTGTTCATCGGTGCTGCAGCCCAGTCCTTTGCGCGTGGCTCCAGGTGCTGCGTTCAACGTGGTTGGCCGCTTCCGCAACGCAGGTTTGAACGCGCAATCCTCCCCGATCAGCTATCAGTTCAACGGTGGCGCGATTGTGACTGAAGCGACAGCTATCTTGAATACCAGTCAGTCTGAAGACCACGACTTTGCCGGCACAGAAACCGCTCCGATGGCAATTGGCGATTACACGCTGACATTGTGGAGTGACCTGGCAACGGACGAAGACCGCACAAATGACACGGTTCGCGTGACCGTGCTGGTTCGTGACTGCTACGATGAAGCGCAATCAAACTCATTCACGGACGCGGGAACGACCTGCGGCGCGTTAAACGATTGGTCGGCCACCTGTCTGGGAACGGCGGACGGCAGTGAAGACTACATTTACCAGTGGACGACAACGACGGCTGGTGCATGGAGATTTTTGCTGACGGCAGGCACAACAACGACTCGTGGTCTCGCAGTATCTTCATCGTGCCCGCCGGACAGCTTCAACTGTCTTGCCTCACGTAATCAGTCGCAGGATACGCTGTTTATCGACTGCTTATCCCTGGCAGCGGGAACGTATTATATCATGGTTGACCGATCCACAGGTTGTGATGCTTACAACCTGGCTGTGACCCGGTGTCCGGATAATGATTTTTCATGCACTGCTGCGGTGCAACCTAGTCCGCTGCGCGTTGCTCCCGGATCAGTATTCAATGTTGTCGGCCGGTTCCAGAATAAAGGACAGATTGCACAATCGAGCCCCGTGGCTTATTCGTTTAACGGCGGCGCAGTTGTCAATGGTTCAACGGGCATTCTCACGTTTAACCAGACGGAAGATGTGGATTTCCTCGGCACTGAAACCGCGCCTGTAGCGATTGGCGACTATCCTCTGACGATTTACAGCAATTTAGCAAGTGACGAAAATCGCACGAATGACACGCTGCGTGTAACGGTACTTGTTCGCGAGTGCTATGACGAAGCAGCGCCGAATGACGCGTTCAGCGACGCCGGAACGACCTGTGGAGCCGTCAATGATTTCGCGAACACCTGTTTAGGTTCCGCGGACGGGAGTGAAGACTATATCTATCGCTGGACCACAACGACGAACGGCGCGTGGAATCTGCAGTTGATAGCGACTGCTGCGGCTACGCGCGGTTTACTGGTTGCCACGGCCTGTCCGCCTGACAGCTTCAACTGTGTGGCCTTCGCAAATATCTTCCAAGACACGGTGAGCTTGAACTGTGTTCCGCTTGCGGCAGGCACTTACTATATCATGGTGGACCGCTCGACAGGCTGTGACGCATACACGCTGAACGTGACGCCGTGCACCGACATCGGACGCTGCTGCTACAACGGCGGCGCAGATTGCGTGGATAACGGCTCGTTTGAATGCCAGCAATTGGCGGGCAACTGGGATCGTACGACAACTTGCGCTGCAAGTCCCTGTCCGACCTTCCTCGACGGTGGAAATACATGTGCGGAAGCGGTGGCGTTGACTATCCCGGCTACAGTTCGTGGTAACACCGTTGGCGCTGGAGACAACGATCCTGGCGCTCAGTGTGCGCTTGGCTCGTCTGATCCTTATGAAGGATTCAATACTGCGCCGGACGAGTGGTACACCATCACCGGAACGGGTGACTCGATCACCGTTTCGCTCTGCTCAGGCTATACTGCTTACGATACACAGATTGCGGTATTCTGTTCGGACGACTGCGCAAACTTCACTTGCGTTGCAGGAAACGACGATGCGACCTGTACCTTCTCCGGCCTGCGTTCGACCGCGAGATTCTGCTCCGAACTGGGACGTACCTATTACGTCGTTGTTGACGGATGGGGAGCGGGCAGCGGAAACTTTGAACTCATCATCACTCTCGGTGCACCGTGCACAACACCGGTGGATTGCGCACCGGAAGGCCGCTGCTGCTATCTTGACAACGGCGCTCCCGCATGTGTGGACAACCTTTCTGCTGAATGCGCGGCGTTGAACGGTCAGTGGAACGACGCGGCCAGCTGTGCGACGATTCCGTGCCCGGTGGGACGCTGCTGCTACGTTGACAACGGTGTCGGCGCCTGCGAGACGAACACCCAGCTTGAGTGTAACGCTCTGGGCGGAACATGGAACGGCACAGTGACTTGTGAATCGACTCCGTGCCCCGTGGCTCGTTGCTGCTATGATGATAACGGCACCACGGCGTGTGTCAATGAAATCATCGAAGTGTGCAACACTCTGAGCGGTGTGTGGACCTCAGGCCAGACTTGCGAAAGCGCGGCCTGCCCGACAGTTCTGCAGGGCTCGGATCTATGTGCCGATGCAGTTCTGGTGCCTAACCTGAATCAACAATATACCGGAACGACCGTTGGTGCGACTGGAGAGACGACGCTTCCTGCCTGCGCAACATGGTACTCCGGCAGCGATCCGAACGCAGTATGGTACAAGTTTGTCGGGACTGGAAATACGATGACTGTTTCTCTTTGTTTCCCGGAAACAGATACCGACTTTGATACGGAGATTGGTGTATTCTGTTCCACCTGCGACACGCTTGTGTGCGTCACCAGCGATGATGATTTCTGTGCCACGCCGGCATTTGCATCTCAAGCGACGTTCTGCTCTGTTTTGGGTGCTGAATATAAACTGCTTGTAACCGCATTCAGCACAGATGCCGGAGTCTTTAGTTTCAGCATCACCGATGACGGTGTCACTTGTGTGCCGACGGTGCAGTGCCCAGTGCTGACGGTGCCGTGCGAGCCGGTGGTTGATCTGGCGGTGTATGTTGTGACCGTCGGCGGTTTTGCGGATCACCTGCAAATCCACTTCACGGCACCACAAGACGCATCCTACAGCATCTGGACGACGACCAACCCGAACAACGACGGTAACCCGGACAACGGCGCCGACCCGGATTGGACGCTGTTGGTGGCGCTGCCGAACCTGCTTGCCGGTCCGCAAGTGTATGACGCTCCGGCAGGGTTCCCCTTGAATTATGCCAACGCGGTGGTTACTGCAGACTGCACGCCAGCTCCGTAATCACTAGATTCTGACCATGAAAAGAGCGGCGATCCGAATGGGTCGCCGCTCTGCTTTTCAGGGTATCGCGTTGTTTAGTTTATCTGTTCCTTGTGGCGGATGACCTCGCCTTCGACCAGATAAATGACATCTTCGGCAATATTGGTGGCGTAATCGCCCATACGTTCGAAGTAGCGCACCGTGGAAAAGATTTGCAGCCACTGCGGCGCCTCTTCAGGCTTGGACTTTATTTCGCCGAGAATAATGTCGTACAGTTTGCGCTGGAGGTCGTCCACTTCATCATCGGCAGCACAGACTGCCCGTGCGCGCACGACATCCTGCTCGACCAGACAGTCCAGCGAGGCTTTTACCATGCTTACGGCCTTTTCCGCTATCTGATTCAATTCGCGGGGCATAGATACTTTGGGAGACTTTGCCAGCGTGCGGACGCGTTTGCAGACGTTCACGGAGAAGTCACCGATACGTTCAAGATCTGCATTGATCTTCAGAACTGTAACGACATAGCGCAGGTCAATGGCGACGGGTTGGTGGAGGGCGAGTATTTTCAGGCACTCTTCCTCAATTTCAACTTCGTCGCGGTTAATTTGATTGTCGCGGTCAATCACATGTTCGGCGATGGAGCAGTCAAATTCGCGCAGCGCCTTGATAGAGAGCTGCGCATTTTCTTCGACGGCCGCACCGAAGCCAAGAATCAGACGCTTCAGCTTGTCAAGGTCGCGCCTAAGATGAACAGGCATTTGATGGATTCCTTACCCTTTATGTAACCCGGCACATGAAGTGCCGAAAGATCTCAGCCGAAGCGGCCGGTGATGTAATCTTCCGTCTGCTTTTCGACCGGATTCGTGAATATCTGTTTAGTGCGGCCGAACTCGATGAGTTTGCCTTCATAGAAGAAGGCGGTGTCGTCGGAGACGCGGGCGGCCTGCTGCATGTTGTGTGTGACGATGACAATCGTGTAATCCCCGCGCAATTCGCTGATGAGGTCTTCGATGCGTGCCGTGGATTTGGGGTCAAGAGCAGAGGCGGGTTCGTCCATTAGGAGCACTTCGGGATTTACGGCAAGGGCACGAGCGATGCAAAGCCGCTGCTGCTGGCCGCCGGAGAGTCCCATCGCATTGTTGTCCAGCCGGTCTTTTACCTCTTCCCACAGTCCGGAGCGGCGCAGACTCTGCTCCACGATTTCGTCGAGCTTGCGTTTGCTTTTCTCGCCGTGAATGCGCGGGCCGTAAGCAACATTCTCGAAAATAGACTTGGGAAACGGGTTCGACTTCTGAAATACCATGCCGACCTTACGGCGCAAATCAATGACGTTCCACGACCCTTTGTAGATATCAACTCCATCCACGAGGACCTGACCTTCGAGTCGTGTGCCGTCAATAATGTCATTCATGCGGTTCAGCGTGCGGAGAAACGTGGACTTGCCGCAGCCGGACGGGCCGATGAAGGCCGTGACCTTGCTCTTGCGAAGGGCAATTGTCACATTGAACAGTGCCTGCGCGGGACCGTAGTAGAAGTTCAGTTGCCTGGCTTCAATATGAGGAGCGACGTCTGTCATGCGTTACCAACGGTATTTCCGTCTGAAATAGGAGCGAATGATGATAGCGGCCATGTTAAAACCAAGCACGACGGCGATTAAGACGAGTGCAGTACCGTACTGCATCGGCCGGGCTTTTTCCACATCAGGCAGCTGTGTGGCCAAGATGTATAAGTGGTACGGCAAAGCCATACATTGGTCGAACACGGATTGCGGCAGAGTGGGAAGGAAGAAGGCCGCGACCGTCAAGAGTATTGGTGCAGTTTCGCCGGCGGCGCGGCCGACACCGAGAATGGAGCCGGTCATCATACCCGGAATCGCGTAGGGCAGCACGTTGCGGCGAATCGTTTCCCACTTGGTTGCGCCAAGCGCAAGGCTGCCTTCGCGGAAGGACTGAGGAATGGAGCGCAGGGACTCTTCGCTGGCGACAATGATGGTCGGGAGAATCATGCAGGCGAGAGTCAGACTGCCCGCAAGGATGGATGCGCCGAATCCCATGAATATGACAAACAAACCGAGTCCGAACAGCCCCAGCACAACGGAGGGTATTCCGGCCAACGTGACAATGGCCAGGCGGATCATGCGAGTCAGGCGGCCTTGTTTGGCATACTCGCTTAAATAGATTGCGCCGGCCATACCCAAGGGAAGTGCGAATGTGATGGTGCCCAGCACGAGATAGAATGTACCAACTATGACAGGAAAGATGCCGCCTTCTTCGCCACTCTTGCGGGGGGCTTCCGTGAGAAATGCCCAACTGATGGTGCCGATTCCGCCTACGACCACATCCGCGATGATATACACAACAACGAGCAGAATCGCGTAGGTGACTCCCAGCATCGTGTAGTACACGAACTTCTCCGAGATGTTGCGCGGCCTCATGCTCATGGTGTCAGCCTATCCTGTATTTCTTAAGAACGCGCTGTGCAACCATGTTCAAACCGAAGGTCATGAACAAGAGCACGACACCGATGACAAACAGCGCATGATAGTGTTCACTTCCAAACGGAACCTCACCCATTTCGGCGGCGACGGTGGCTGTCATCGTGCGCACGGGATCGGTCGGCGACCACGTGACGATTGCGGCATTGCCCGTGACCATCATCACGGCCATGGTTTCTCCAACCACGCGTCCCAAACCGAGCATGACCGCGGCGACAATTCCTGAGAGTGCGGCAGGGACTGTGACTTTCCATATCGTCTGCAGCTTTGAGGCACCAAGTGAATAGGAGGCCTCTTTGAAAGACTGCGGAACATTCCTAATCGCGTCTTCGGAAATTGTAATGATGGTCGGGATGGCCATAAGCGCGAGCAGGAAGGAGCCGGTCAAAGCATTCAACCCGGAGGAGAGTCCAAAGGTTTCCTTGACCAATGGCGCGACGACCACGAGACCGAAGAACCCCAGCACGACCGAAGGAATACCCGCGAGAAGTTCGATAACCGGTTTCCAGATTTCGCGCTCCACGGGTGACGCCATTTCAGCGATGTAGATTGCGCTGATTACGCCGAACGGAACCGCGAAAATCGTGGCCAGAATTGTTACGAGTATCGAGCCTGTTATCAGCGGCAGAATGCCGAACTGCTCATCTTCAAAGGAGACCGGCTGCCAGATATCTCCGAGCAATTCGCCTATACCATGCTCCGCGACAAACGGAATACTCTCTTTCCCCAAGAACAAGAAAACAAGCGCCACGATAAGAACCGAGGTCGCCGCACACGTCATGAAGAAGTAGCGGATTGCCCGCGCTTTCCAGTATTGTCTGCTTAACGGCATGGGAGGTTTGAACGGGCAGGCGGGAGTATTTCCCGCCCGCCCGGGTTCAGTGATTTCTTAGCCCTTCATGGGGACGTAACCGACTTCGCGAACGATTCGTTGACCCTCGGGTGAGTTGCAGAAGTTGATGAACTCACTTACCAGACCCGTTGCCTGTCCATTCGTATAGAGGAAAAGCGGACGGGAAATCGGATAGGCTCCGCTGCGAACGGTCTCTTCAGTCGGATAGACGGCTGGCTGGCCGGCTGCTTTGCGCACGTGCATCATTTTGATGTTGCCCTGCTTGCCGTAGGCTTCGCCGCCGTAGCCGATGGCATTCGCGTTGGTGGAGATTTCCTGCACCAGCGCAGCGGTCGACGTCATCAGGCGCGCGTTCGTGGCAAAGTCACCCTTGTCCAGGACATGCTCCTTGAAGTAAACGTACGTACCGGAGTTGCTTTCGCGTGAGTGAATGAGAATCTCGCCCGGAGTGCCGCCGACATCCTTCCAGTCCTTGACGGTGCCTTGAAAAATCTGTTTAATCTGCTCAAGAGTCAGGCTGTCTGCAGGGTTGCTTTTGTTGACCATGACTGCGAGACCGTCCATGCCGATGACCACTTCGCTCGGCTGGATATTCTTCTGTTTGGCCAAGTCAATTTCCTTCTGCTGCATGGCGCGCGATGAAGCACAAATATCCGTGGTGCCGTTGAGCAAAGCAGCGATGCCTGTACCGCTGCCGCCACCTGTCACCGCGACTTGCTTGTCGGGATGTGCCTTCATGTAAGCTTCCGCCATGGCAGACATCAGATTGACCATCGTGTCGGAACCTTTAATGTCAATGGAGGCCTTTTCAACGGCTTTGTCGGCCTTCTTCCCACAGCCCATCCCGATTACCAGCATACTGATTGCGACAACAACTGTCGCAAAACGAATCATGGAACGCATGTTATCTCCTGTTTTCAATTTGTAGAATGTGAGAGTAGCGATAAATTGTGAGGATTTCGTGAGTTTAGAATTTCACGACTCCATCCACCATCCATCGCTGATACCAGTCGCCTTCACCGGAGGCGGAAAGGGTATTGAAGTACGCTGATGCTCCGGTGGTGAAGCCGTCCATCAGCTCAATATCGCCCATGATTCGGTGTCCGCGCTGATTGGTTCTGCCGCCGGCCGCATCGCTGTCTGTAAATGCTCCAAACAGTGCGTCCGCTTCAAGAACGCGATAGTCGTAGGACAATGAACACTTTCTATCCCAGCATTTCCCGCCCAACTTCAGCATTGCCAACCAGCCGATGTTGTCACTTGAGGTTGCCGTGTTCAGAACGGGATTGGCAGTGACTGTCAGCTTGGATTTGCCGACGGGCATCGTCACTTGCGCCACGATATCGAGAATTTCGAAGTCGGAGCGGAACATGCCGTTGTCCCCAATGCTGTTCCCGTAGCTGCTTGTGCCTGCCAGCATGTTTCGATTAACATAGGAGTATAGGCCGGCCGAGGCTTGCCAGGTTCCCTTCGAACCATGTTTGCCGCTGGCGGATAGTTGGCCAGCCCAAATACCGCTGCCGTGCTCTGCCTTGTAGGGTTCGAGCCAAATGCCTCCACCTGTAACGGCGAAGCGAACCTCTTCTCCCGAGGAATAGCGAATCGCGCCGCCCTCAAAATTCACATCGGCATCCCAATGGAGGTCGGTGGACACAAAGGGATTGCCGAATTTGCCGGCGGTAACCCACCAGTGGTCACAGGGTGTGAGTTCGAAAAAGGCGCGATCGAGATTTATGGATTTTGCAGAGAGGCCATCTTCGAGGTCCTGATTCGTGGAACGTGGATCGCCCACGCCGGAGGCAAACCGCGCCCCGACCAAGACCTTCTCATTGACCTTGGTATCGATGCCGAGGCGGTACCGAATCCGGTTACGATAGGTTGCTGACCCACCTTCACGGTCGATTCCTTCATGCCGGTAACGAAAATCACCGCTAAGTTTCGTGTTTACAAGCCATAACGGCAGGTCGTCTGTAGCAAAGGCAGACATAGGAACAGTAAAAACAAGAAGAAACAGAGTCAGTCGTCGCATGATTGGACGGGCGAAGGTCGAGGGGGTCAAGGCAGTTTGAATGTCACAAAGTATCACATTTCCCTCACTTTCTCAACGGAGAATTGCTTGTTTTGGAGGTATTTACGGCCTCTTGTTTGAAGCCTCTGAATTATTAGCTCACACAATTAGTTAAATCTGTGTTAGAATAATATGAGGAACTGCAAAAGAATTTTTGGAATTCTTTATCCGAGCTCTTGACTTCACCCCCTCGGCGAGTGTATCTTGTATTTATGCGTACCCAAAAAATGACCACTTGTCTGTGTTGTTGTCAGACCCGCTCCCATGGCGAGGGTGGTTGTGTGCGCATGTCCGTGACTGAATGACACGGTAACCGCATTAGAATGTTGAAAACCCCCTTGCTATCGCGAGGGGGTTTTTTGTTGCTTAGAAAATGAAAACGCTAAAATTCGCAGTCCAAGGAAGAGACATGAGCACGAACGGAACAACAAACGGAACTTCAACAACGGCACAGATTACGCTGCCGAGAATCAATACTCCCGCGCCTGACTTCACGGCCAAGACCACGCAGGGAGACCTCAGACTTTCCGATTACCGCGGGAAATGGGTGGTGCTCTTTTCTCACCCGGCTGACTTTACTCCCGTATGCACAACCGAGTTTCTGGGATTCGCCCGCAAGCATGAGGAATTTGCCAAGAGAAATACACAAGTCATCGGCTTGTCGATAGATTCCATTTACTCACATATCGCGTGGCTTCGGAACATCGAAGAGAAATTCAATCAACCGATTCCATTTCCGTTGATTGCCGACTTGAAAGGCGATGTCGCGCGCGCATACGGCATGCTGCATCCGGAGGCAAGCGACACCTCCGCAGTGCGAGCTGTGTTTGTCATTGACGACAAGGGTGTAATTCGGGCGATGATTTACTATCCTCTCTCAAACGGCCGTTCGATTGACGAGGTGATCAGAATTCTGGATGCGCTGCAGACCACGGACAAACATGGACTGGCGACTCCCGAGAACTGGCATCCGGGCGAGCCGTGCATTATTCCGCCGCCGCAATACGTCACCGTCGCTGAAAACCGCAAAGCCGAGGCGGATGAATACACAGACTGGTATTTCAGCAAGCGCAGGATCCCGGCTGCAAACTAAGGCAAGACAGGAAAAAGGAAATGGACTTGAGGCAACGATGAGTATTCCAGCGACTAGTTTGACCATCACACCGCGCGCGGCGCGGTACGTACAAAGTGTACCCCCGCTGGTGCATTTGATAGGGAACACACCGCTGATTGAGCTGGCCGGTGTAACCAGAGGACTATCCCCAAATGTGCGCGTGTTTGCCAAAGCGGAATGGAAAAATCCCGGCGGTTCTGTGAAAGACCGCGCCGCGTGGGCGATGCTGTCTGATGCGATGCGAAACCACCGCATTAACGAGCGTACTCGCGTGCTCGAAGCCACAAGCGGCAATACGGGCATCGCGCTGGCGATGCTGGGCGCCGCGCTGGGCATCGGTGTCACGCTTTGCGTTCCTGATAATGCCAGCCGGGAACGCAAACAGATTCTGCACGCTTACGGCGCGGAGTTGATCTACACGGATCCGCTGCTTTCCACAGACGGAGCGCAAGCGGTCGCACGGGATTTGAAGCAGAAGTACCCTGAGAACTATTGCTATTTGAATCAGTATGCCAACCCGGCAAATGTCAACGCTCATCTCACGACGACAGGTCCGGAGATATGGCGGCAGACCGAAGGGGCCGTCACACATTTTGTTTCGGGGCTGGGAACGACTGGGACGTTTACCGGAGTCGGCAGGTATTTGAAAGCGCGCAATCCGCATGTCACTGTCGCAAGTTTTCAGCCGGACTCGCCTTTTCACGGGTTGGAAGGCTTGAAGCATTTACCGTCCGTCCATGTGCCCGAAATATATGACGGCAAGTTGTCCGACATTGAGCTGGAGGTCAGTACCGAAGAGGCCTACACGATGTGCAGGCGGCTTGCCGGCGAAGAGGGACTCTTGGTGGGCACTTCCAGCGGAGCATCGGCCGCGGCGGCGATGAAACTCGCCGAGACTCTTGAAGATGGAATCGTCGTTACGATTTTTCCCGACGGTGCGGAGAAATACTTGTCAACACCGGCGTGGGAGGGCAACTGATGAACAGGCCGATTATTCATCTGCATTTCCGTCAATTGGAGGACATCAATGAGCACGGTCAGAAAACCTATCCCGAAGAATGCTGCGGATTTCTGTTCGGGACAGAGGTCGGCAACGAGCGGGTTATTCACGAGGTCGTTCCGATTGACAACAGCCGTCAGGACAACAAGGAGCGACGGTTCCTGATCACTCCGGAAGACTTCCTTGAAGCGGAACGGCGCGCGGAGAATCTTGATTTAAACCTGATCGGATTCTACCACAGTCATCCGGATCATCCGGCGATTCCTTCGGAGTTTGACCGCGAACACGCGCTGCCGTTCTACTCTTATGTCATCTTGTCCGTTCGCAACCGGAAGCCTGCGGAGATTCGGAGTTACCAGCTTGCCGACGACCGTGAAAGCTACTGCGAAGAGAAGTTAATCATTCACCAGAGAGTTGCAATATAATGAGTGTTTCGATTTCAGTCCCCACAGTGCTGCGCCGATTTACCGCTGACCAACCATCCGTCCATTTGGAGGCGGCGACGGTGCGGGAGGCACTGCATTCGCTGACAGTCGCATATCCTGCGCTGCAGAAGCATCTCTTTGACGGAGAGGGCAGACTGCGCAGTTTTGTCAATGTGTATGTCGGCACGCAGGATGTGCGTCATCTGCCTGAAAAGCACGACACCAAGCTTGATGACGGTGCGCAGTTAACAATAGTTCCCTCTATTGCGGGCGGCAACTTGACCACTCAAGAGTATCGTCAATATTCCCGGCACTTGCTGCTGCCCGAAGTGGGTGTGGAAGGGCAAAGGAAACTCAAGCAGTCAAGCGTTCTCGTGGTCGGAGCAGGGGGGCTTGGCTCCCCGCTGCTGGCCTATCTTGCAGCGGCGGGTGTAGGAAGAATCGGCATCGTGGATGCGGATGTCGTGGATGAAACGAATCTGCAACGACAGATCATTCACGGACGCAAGACCGTCGGTGTCTCCAAACTGAAATCGGCAAGCGATTTCATCTTCAATCTGAACCCGCATGTGCATGTCGAAACCTATGAGACGTATTTCACGGCGGAGAATGCGCTTGGGATTGCGGCAAGTTATGACTTATTGCTGGACGGAACTGATAATTTCCCGACACGCTATCTTGTAAACGATGTCAGTCATTTTCTCGGGAAGCATAATGTCTATGCAAGTATTTACCGTTTTGAGGGACAAGTCTCAGTCTTCTGCGATGAGAATGGACCGTGCTACCGCTGTCTGTATCCTGAGCCGCCGCCGCCCGGGCTTGTGCCGTCGTGCGCGGAGGGAGGAGTGCTGGGAGTTCTTCCGGGCATCGTGGGTTCCATTCAGGCGAATGAAGCGCTGAAGCTTCTGCTTGGTATCGGAACACCGTTGATTGGGACGTTGCTGCGATTTGACGCGCTCGAAAGTTCCTTCAATAAGTTTGAACTCAAGAAAGACCCGGATTGCCCGCTGTGCGGCAAACATCCGACCATCATTGAGCCTATTGATTATGTGCAATTCTGCGGCCTCGGCAACGAAGAGCAAGCGCTTACACAGGTCAAGGAAATGACGGTTCACGAGCTGCACGCGCGGAGGCAAACCGGCAACGGCTCGCGGCCTGTTGTGCTTGATGTGCGAAACATCGAGGAGCTGCATATTGCCCGGCTGGACGAAGACATACACATTCCGCTGGCCGAGCTGGATTTTCGAATTGACGAACTTCTGCCCTATAAGGAACGGGAGCTGGTTATTTCATGCCGCAGCGGAATTCGCAGCGCCCGCGCATGGCACACTTTGAAATCTGCGGGATTTGACAGAATCTATAATCTCGAAGGCGGGATTCTCGCCTGGGCTGATCACATCGACACTTCTCTGCCGAAATACTGATTCGCATCTTCTCTCCTGCGAACGCCAAAAGCCCCAATGTCCGGTCAACATTGGGGCTTCGGTATTCTGATCAGATCAGTCTATATTACGGCAGCGAGACTGTCACCTGATAAATGACGTAATCGCTGGTGTCAACGATACCGGAGTGCACGTAAAAGGTGTCAGCGGTCTGCGCGACAAGCGTGCCATTGACCGGTTCGATGTTCTGTTCAGTGCTCATGTAGATGTTATACACGGCACCATTTGTTGACGAGGGCGGCCAGTGCAAAAATGTGTCGTAACCTTCTGAAAGAATGACCAATCCGTCCACGGGCTGCGGTGCCGCAGACGCACCCGGGGCGCCGAGCAATCTTACGTCGTCGATGTACCAGCCTTCGCGCGCGCCGGCCGCATCGGTCGAGAATCTGAAGCGAAACTGCACGGTTGAATCGGCATAGGTGCTCAAGTCAAACACGGTTTCACGCCACGTCGTTGGTCCCGCGAAACACGGATTGCCCGGCTGCGGACCACTGGCTGGATTGCCGCCGCCCGCAAGGTAGCGGAAGTCCTTCGGATAATCGCTGACCGGAGAAATCAGAGAATACGGTCCACCGTTGACGGAAATCCAGACATTGCCGCCGTCGTACGCGGAGTCGGTGTAGGCCACGGAGAGTTCACTGTCCAGAGAATACCAGAAGCGCAGTTCACTGTCATCGGCAATCACAACTGACGGTGAAACCAGTCCGGCATCCTGCGCGTTCGCATAATTTCCCGTTCCGGTGTCACCGCACTTCCAGGCACTGTTCGGTGTGTGGTTTTGCTCCGTGGAAAGGTGCCATTGGTCAACGACTCCGCTGATGATTTCATGCGTCCAGTCGCCGGAGCCGTTTTCAAAATTCTCTTCGAAATAAGTTACCTTCGGATTAGCATCGAGGCTTAGGGTCAACTCACGGGAGTAGCCGCTGTCCGCGGTCACCGTGAGGACGAAATCAATCGAATGGTCCAGCGGAGCATCCGGTGCAAGGGTCGCTGTAAACACATCCGCACTGTTGTCACCTTCGGCAAGATTCGGAATGTCCCCAAAGGTGCCGATTCCGTCCCCGATAGTGACATAGGGGTCAAGCGTCGTTAGAGTAGCCTGAACATTCAGCGCGTCTTCGCCGAGATTGTTCAGGGTGACGACGATTTCCACTTGTTCCGTCCGTTCCCATGCGCCATCCGCATCGCCTGTCAAGGTGTCGTTAGACACAGCTTGAGCCACGGTGATATACGGCTCTTCAGGGTTGGGGCCTACAAATTCGGAAATTGCCAGACAAGCGTTATACAGATTCAAGCGGCCGCCCGAAACCGTGATTCCCGCCAGGGCCGCAATCGGGTCGGTGCCGTCCAAGAGCATTTGCTTGAGTGCCAGCGCGCCGGAGTCAGGATAGAGATTATAGTAGTTGTAAAAGCCCAGGCTCGCGGCGGAATGCATCAGCGCCACCGCCCCGGCAACATGCGGAGTGGCCATGGATGTTCCGGTCAAGGAACCGGTCGAGCCGTTCGAGGTTGTGCTGGTAATGGAAGTCCCGGGAGCGCCGAGGTCAATGGTCGTTGCCCCGTAAGCCGCGCCGGAATTTTTGGTGTCCGAGCTGGTTGTGTTGGTTACTGCGATGATGTACGGACTCGAGCAGCTTGTCGGAACATCGCCTTGAGTGTCCACATTGTAATTCGCATTCGCAGTTGCACAGGCCGAAAGAATGCCCACTTCGCCCATTGCATTGTATAAGTCATTCCATACGGGATAACTGCCCGAAGTGCAGAAGGCGAGGTCCACTCCGAAGCTTGAATTTGTTGAGACTACATTGGCACCTTGCGTGCCGCCGCTTGTCCACCACAGAGTTTTCTGATCGAGCACGTAGCAATACCCGACGGAAATGACAGACGTTTGGCTGCTCGAAGCGGCCACTTCCATGATCTTGACGTTCCAATTGACTCCGGCCACCATGCTGCCGTTGTTGGTTACCGCACCGATGGTTCCGCTAACATGCGTGCCGTGGTTGTCCGTGGGAATTGTGCCGTCGTTGGCATACCCGTCCCAACCGTTTCTGTCATCCACGTAACCGTTGTTGTCGTCATCCACTCCGTTGACTCCATTCACTTCGGCGGAGTTCTGCCAGATGTTCGCGGCAAGGTCAGGATGTGTCAGCAGGCATCCGCCGTCGACAACCGCAACGACGATATCGTCGCCGCCGATATTCGTTCCGCCTGTCGCGATGTCCCACGCTTCAGGTGCATCGATGTCTCTGTCTGTCGCTTGAAACCACGCCCATTGCGACGAATAGAGCGGATCGTTCGGTGTGACTCGCTGCGAGAGAATGTGATCAGCCTGTGCCCATAGTAGCTTTGGATGTCCTTTGAGCATGTCAACCGCCTGCAAGACGTCAAGCTTGGGGTCAAATTTTACCAAGAATATGTTGAGTTGCCTGACGAGAACCTTTTCAACCCGGAACTCGCCGGGATTGAATTCAGCCTGAGCCTGTTCAATCGTGATTGGGTTGGCGAATCGAACAAGAGCCTGCCCGGGAACGGCCTCCGGTGCTGCATTTACAGTTACTGTTACTGCAAAAATAACTAAACACAATAAAATCAATCTGCGGGACATTCAAATACTCCAATTCAAGTGTCGAAAACCAAGCATGTATCGAACCTATAATGTAAGCAGGAAATGTCCGCAGGGCAAGCCACTGTGGCGGGTCAGATAAATGAACCTGTACGACCCTTGACGAAGCATTGGAAGAAAGGGCTTGGACCTGAAAAGAGTTACCCCCCTTGAGTCTCAAGCTCAGCTTTCGTATCCTATACAAATGGCAACCCGCGCAAAAACTGAAATTTACATCAAAGACTTCCCGGGTCAGTTGAGATTGCTTCGGCAAGTTGCTGGAGAATCTGAACCTGACTTGGTGTTCGGGTTGTGGGTGCTTTTGTCTCGAAATGGCCTGAAGTTGAACTGGGGTGACACAGAAGTCGTCAGCGGGCAAGCGCTGCAGATTGCTTACTCTCGTGATCCGCGAAAGACCGTGGAGGTTAGCACGGTGCCTCCGTTGGATGCTCTGTCAAGGTCGTTCGGTGTGACATGGACGGAAATCACACCGTCGTCATCCTTGCGGGCTTTTGATATCGGCCGAGAGTGGATTGATCAGGGGGTGCTGTTCCTGGCGAAACTTCGACAGCCGATGCTCATTTATGGTTACGATCGGGACTCTTTTGAAACACGGCTGAAAGTCCTGCGCCTTGGCCACAAGCTGCCTAATCAAACCATGAGCGGACTCGAATGCGACGCGCACGACTGGAAGCTGCAGCTCGATGACGGCAACAGCCTGCTGCGAGTGGATTACATCGAGACCCCCGACCCCGATTGGATGGCACTGTTGCCCGTGGTTGTCCGCCGGACGATTGCGAATTGGCGGCACGAATCCATCGACGGTGTGAATTTTGGTTTGACTGCTTACAGGAATTTTGCCGAAGATTTGCGCAATCCCGACGTGGACTTTGTCCGGGATGATCCGCCGAGCTGGATGGGTCCCTTATTGTACCGCCAAATCCATTCCCGAACGCATGTCTATCAGTTTCTCGACCGGCTGGCACCCCGCTATGGAGGCAAGCCCAGACAAGTACTGGCGAAGGCGAGCACTAATTTCGGGCAGGCTGCTGCTTCGTGGCAAGAGTTTGGCCGGCACTTAGGCCGGGTCTATGAACGCCGTGAACAGGGTAAGTCTCTGCGCGGACCGGATACCAATGTCCATCACTGGCGCGATGCCCGCCGCAGACAGGAGGCCGCCAAAATGGTAGATCAGGCCGCACTTTGGGAAGGCCGGGCGATTGCCGAACTTGCCAAACTGCTGGGTACCTGACAGACCCCGCCCCAGGCATTGGTTTTCCCGATCGCTTGAATCTCCCGCGAATTCTCCCTAAATTGAGCATAATTAAGCAAAAATAGCCGTTTTTGGCTCCGAGGAATCCCTGCGCCGCATCCCGCTCGATATCCGCAATGAATACGACCCACTAAAGGTCGTCATCGTCCACCGTCCCGGAAATGAACTTGACCGCCTCACTCCAGGCAATGTGCAGGGCTTCCTGATGGAAGATATTCCGTTCTTGCGGAATATGCAGAAGGAGCACGATGCCTTCTCGAATACCATGCGCGAACACGGAGTTGAGGTCATGACGCTCAGCGACCTCGTTTGTGATGTGACTGCAAGCGAAACCGGACGCGAGCGGCTGGTGCGGGAAGCGTGTGAACTCAATCATAACCAAGCACTGATTGAACCGATTCTTGAGCACTTTTCGCCCGAGGCTACTTGTAGACTCGTCTTCGAAGGTCTGACGGAGCAGGAATTCGCGAAGATCAC
Source organism: bacterium (assembly GCA_013360195.1). Lineage (NCBI taxonomy): Bacteria > bacterium. Next base: position 36,020 of record JABWCQ010000005.1, on the reverse strand, counting down.
CCGCGAATCCACTGAGGAGCTCAATATTCATCACGACAGATTCCTCATTGACCCGAGCCCCAATTCATACTTCACGCGCGACCCGGCCATGGTATTTCGTGGCGACGTAATTTCATGCAATGCGCACTATCCTGCCCGTATCCGGGAAACGTGGGTGACACATACCGTCCTCGAATTGCATCCCGCGTTCAGCGGTACAAGGTTTATCTTCGGTGTCTCGGATATGGAAGCGCGGCCATACACCATTGAAGGCGGCGATATCATCGTCATCAACGAGGATGCAATCGCTGTCGGACAGAGTGAACGCACGCGCAGCGAAACCATCGCGTTGCTGGCCGCAAATCTCTTTCATGCGGGCAAGGCCAAACGCGTGTATGAAGTTGCGATTCCGCAGGAGCGTGTGTACATGCATTTGGACACGGTGTTCACCATCGTCGGACCGCACACCGTTGTGTGTTACCCGCCGGTCATTGAGCACAGTCCCTCGGTGAGGTGTTACGAAGCGGCGGACGACGGCAAGCCCTTGGTGAAACGCGAGCGGCGCACGTTGATTGACATCCTTAGAGATGAATTGGGCGAACCGCTGACCGTCATTCGTACAGCCAACGGTGACCCGCGCTATGCCGCACGTGAACAGCGCAGCGCCGGTTCAAACATGCTGGCACTCGCTCCCAACCGCGTCATTTCCTACGAACGAAACATACATACCAACCGTGCCCTACGAGACAACGGTGTGGAAGTACTCGAGATCCCCGGCAGCGAACTTGTTCGCGGTCTCGGCGGACCACGCTGCATGTCCATGCCGCTGTTTCGCTCGGCAAACTAACAACGATCCCATCTTCTCTACTACTTAATCTTCTGCTATGAAACGAATCAAAACCATCATCCAAGGCGCTGCCGGCCGTGACTTCCACAACTTCAACACAATTTATCGTGATAACGAAACTTATGACGTTGTGGCCTTCACGGCCGCTCAAATTCCCGGTATTGACGACCGAACCTATCCGGCAGTACTTGCCGGAAAACTCTATCCCAAGGGGATTCCCATTCACGCCGAAAAGGACCTCGAAAAGTTAATCGAGAAGCATCAGATTGACGAGGTCGTCTATTCATACAGTGATGTCAAGCACGAATATGTCATGCATTGGGCGTCGCGCATACTCGCGTGCGGAGCCAATTTCAAATTGGTCGGCGGCCGTGAGACCATGATTAAGTCTACGAAACCCGTCGTTGCCGTCTGTGCCGTGCGAACCGGTGCGGGCAAATCGCAAACCACGCGCAAAGTTGCGGAGATTCTCAAGGCGGCGGGGAAAAAGGTCGTTGCTGTGCGTCACCCCATGCCCTACGGAGATTTGTCAATGCAAATCGTACAGCGCTTCGGAGCCATTTCCGACCTCAAGAAGCACAAGTGCACGATTGAGGAAATGGAGGAATACGAACCGCATATTGCGCGCGGACAAGTGATTTACGCGGGCGTGGACTACGAAAAGATTCTGCGCGAAGCGGAAAAAGAGGCCGATGTCGTCTTGTGGGACGGAGGAAACAACGATCTGCCATTCTTCAAGCCGGATATCTATATAACTGTCGCCGATCCGCTGCGTGCAGGAAATGAAATGTCCTACTATCCCGGCGAAACCAATTTCCGCATGGCGGACATCATTGTCATCAACAAGGTCGACAGCGCTTCGCTTGAGCAGATGCAGCAGTTGCGTCTTTCCATCGAAAAGCACAATCCCAAAGCAATGGTGATTGATGCGGCATCGCCCATCAAGGTGGAAAAGCCCGAGCTGATTCGAGGCAAGCGCGTTCTTGTCATCGAAGACGGACCGACCTGCACCCACGGAGAAATGAAGTACGGTGCGGGTGTCGTTGCCGCGAAGAAATACGGTGCCGCCGAAATGGTGGATCCCCGGCCCTACGCAGTCGGTTCAATCGCGGAAACTTTCAAAATCTATCCGGAAATCGGTTCGCTTTTGCCGGCAATGGGATATGGTGACAAGCAAATGAAGGACCTCGAAGCCACAATCACCAAGGCTAAAGTTGACTCCGTCATCGTTGCCACGCCGATTGATCTCGCTCGCGTGATCAAAATTACCAAACCCGCCGTACGAGTCATGTATGATCTGCAGGAAATCGGCACGCCGACCCTTGAAGACGCACTTGCCCCGCTGTTGACGGCAAAGCGCAAGAAGTAACCAATTCACTTCGAATCCACGTTGTGCGCCTGGCTCGGCAGTCAGGCGCGCCCTGTTTGAGGCCGGAACCGATTTTGAGAAACCGGCAACACAATAATTCTCTCATGCTGCAGAAGTTAAAGAAATTCGTCCACCGTTCGCTCGATTACATCATTCATCCGGTGCTGCGGAGACACGCGATATATCAGCCGCCGGATGCCGCCGCTCAGCTCCAACTGATGCTGACCTATCAGAATTTGGTCCGTGAGAACAAGCCGCTGCCTCCTCTCCGTGACACCGGTTTTCGTGTCTATTCCGAGTGCGACGAGGACGGTATTCTGCTCTACATTTTTTCGTTAATCGGATGGACGAACAAACGATGCGTGGAAGTCTGCGCGGGTGACGGTATTCAGTGCAACACGACCAACCTCATTCTCCATCACGGATTCAACGGTTTACTGATAGACGGTGACTCAGAATTAGTGAACAGGGGCAGAAAGTTCTTTATGCGGCATCCGAACACCGCCGTGTTCCCGCCGCCCTTTGTGCATGCCTGGATTACAAGGAGAAACATTAACGAGCTGATTTCGAACCACGGATTCTCAGGTGAGATTGACCTGCTGTCCCTTGACATGGACGGTATGGACTATTGGATTCTCAGTGAGCTGAACGTCATTCAGCCGCGAGTGATTGTCCTTGAGTATCTCGAAATCATCGGACCCGAACGCGCTATCACCGTCCCTTACAGCGATGACTTCTGGGGTTTCGCAAAATACACAACCAACGGCATGATGGACTATGCCGGTGCCTCGCTTTTGGCCTTCACTAAGCTGCTTGCCGGCCGGGGATACAGATTGGTCGGCTGCAACCGCTTCAACTATAACGCATTTTTCGTCAAAGAAGAACTTGCCCGGGACGTGCTGCCCGGAGCAAAAGTCAGCGACTGCTTTAGTCACCCCAAGGCACAATGGGGAATGGCAGAGCGATTCCCGAAAGTCAAGAACCTGCCATGGGTCGACGTGTAAGTTCGCTGCGGAACTGTACAAAAACAACCCGGACAAATTATGCAAGAAGTTACTCATTTGCTGGATTCCATCCAGTATAATCCCGATGCCGTCGTCAGCAAGACGCTCGTCAAGAAACCGACCGGCACAATCACACTGTTCGCCTTTGATCAAGGACAGGAGCTCTCGGAGCATTCCGCTCCGTTCGATGCGATGGTGCAGGTCCTTGACGGCGAAGTCGAGCTCTTAATCGGCGGCGAGTCCGTCATCGCACACGCCAACGAATTCGTTGTTATGCCTGCCAATATCCCCCATGCGGTCAAAGCGAAATCCAGATTCAAAATGCTTCTGACGATGATTCGCGGCGCGGCGTAAAAGCAGCCACGAACCGGAAAAATGAACGGCGACTCATGCGAGTCGCCGTTTACGTTTGCCGACAGGATGTTAGTTATGCTACAGGCCTTGAGAGTCGCTCCAGCGCCGCTTTGGCATTGTTATACACGAGCGCATGCGGCAGGTCAAACAGCCGTCGTATCTGCAAAGCGGACTTGAAACATTCACTTGCCTTCTCGTTCTCCTCCATCCCCTCGTACGCAATCCCTTCGAAATAGGCTGTTGCCGCCGAATTTCGATTGCCGAGGCTGAACTCCTGCAGTGCAAACTGGTAGTCCTTCTTTCCCAAAGCGATCGCGCCGCGCAGCGCGTGCAGCATTGTCTCTAACTTGGAGCGGTTCAAGCTGACCGGCAGTACGCTGCAGATAACATCCACATTATTCAGTTTCCGCTCGGCCGCGGCAAAATTCCCTTGGGGTACATCCACATACAGTGCCAGCCTGATCTCATGATGAAGATTGTTGTTCTCCTTCAGCGTGTTTGGCAGTTTGGATCTTCGCAAGAGCTCGGTTGACTGCAGGAATTCTCGCTCAGCCTCGTCATAGCGCCCCATCAAACTTAAGACCTCGCCCCGTATGTTCAAGTTCTGCGCAACTGTTACCGGATCCGTCGCCGCATTCAGATATTGTGCGCGCACGTTCAATTCCTCAAGGCATTGCGCCGGTTGCCCCTGGTAAAGAAAAGACAGCGCGCTCATCAAGAGCAGCGCGTCCAACTCGGCTGTGGATTGTGAAACGAGCATCTGCTGCCGAATCTCGCGTCGGGCGTCTTCGTGTCGTCTGAGCATGATGAGATTCGTGGCGACTCCAACACGTGCGTTCATAAAGTGACTGTCGATTTCTAGCGCTCGTCGGTATTGCTCAAGCGACTCCTCATATCGTCCGTTTCTGAGCAAGAACTCGCCGTAGGAGTCCAGCGGATTTGGCTCGTTCGGAAGATAGTGCGCATACAACCGGAACATCTCTTCCGCCTTGGCTGTTTCACCCAAAAGTTGATACTCATACCCAAGCGTATTATAGATGCACACGCGGGTCGAATCAAGCGTCAGCGCCCTTTGATATGCAGGCACCGCCTTCGAAGCGTCTTCAAAGCGAAGATAGCAGTCTCCAAGAAGCTTATGCGCAAGCGGGTCATTCGGGTACATGCTTGCAAGCTTCTCAAAGTTAGCCGCTGCGCCGTCCAGATTGCTTTCGAGCAGGCAGCGGGTCCCGCTTATCCACAATCTTTCGCCGGGAGAGACCTTATTCATCAACTTGCCTGCATGACCGATAAGCTCCTCATTGCGGTCCTCAAGCACGTTTATGCCGAGGATGATGCTTGGAGCCACCTTGCTGGCCACCGGTCTTGAGAGTTCATCCGCTTGCTGCAGCGTCGCCGCTTGAGCACCGTGATTCAACTCGCACATCGCCAATCCAAGATATCCGAGTGCGAACTCTGAATCCAATTCTATCGCCGCTAACATCTTCTCTCGTGCCGCATCGAGATGAAAGCGCTCGCATAACGACATGCCTTCCCAAAAGAGTGCGCGGGACTCAGCTGACTTGGTCGAAATCGGGATCCTTTCAGATTCAACTCGTGAGCATGCCAGCAAAAAGAGAGCCGTCCCGACGTATATTATGATAGGGAGAGTTTTCATGTCCAACCTCCATTGGATACCTCTCTTTATTGGACTAAAGCAATTCAGAGGAAGTTTCCTTGCGATTCAGTTGCGTGTGAAGCGATTGGATACAATTATGAAGAACTGTCCGTATCAGAGTTTCGCACAGCAAGTTATGTGAGAAATTCACACAACTTGTATATTGCGCCGGCAGAATTATTCATCAAAGGGGGGCCGAGGTGGCCTTGCCCCCCAACTCGCCCACTGTCCGGATCATTGTCGTGTGCTTTACTTGATAAGAACCATCTTCCGGGTCTCGCTGTAGCCTGGCGCGGTTAGTCTGTTTAAGACTGTAGTGGTCACTAACGGCAGGTGGCCGAACCTGGCTTCCGGGAGGAAGCGAGATACACTTGATCATCTCAAACTTCGAATCGAACCACCATAAGCAGTTTCCTGCTGCAACTGGGCCGCACCAGTTCCATTGATTCTGGCCGTTAAACCAACCGTCCTGTCTCTGATCAAAATCCGGCATACCGTCCGTTCTCTGTTCCTGCGGTGGTACGCCCGCCGCGTGCTGAGCATAGTCAATAAATCCGTCTTTGGTAACCCAGTCGGCTTGTGCCAAAGAGATTATTCCAAGACCGGTGAGCACAATTAACAGTAGGTACATTCTCTTCCTCATACGTCCTCCTTCTGGCAGCACTCGCTGCCCTCCTGTTTTTGGCGAGGTTCTCTCCACCCTCCGCCAAAAGAAAACCACCAGTCCATTGTAGTGAACTGGTGGCAAGTTGCGTTATTCCAACTCATGGTCAGGCAATACTCGGCAGGCAGATCTCGATTACCATCGAGCCAGCCCGCAGCTGCCACAAAGTGAATATTAGGCTTCTGGCAAGAATATTGGGGTTTTCTCCGACTATTGCCACTACTGATTACAATGGAAAGTCACGAACTGCACTATTCTTCGTGCTGGGTCAACAGCAACTTTATTAAACTCCTCGATTCAAGTCGATGACCACTCAATGCTGAGAGGCAATGTCCCTTCGATGTTTATTCCGGATCATGCACCGCACGTACGTGTCCGATAATTTGTAACACTTGCGAGAGGCTGGGGAAATCTGTATATTCCTGATTATCAGAATTTATTTTCTAAACGAATAAGGAACATAAGGTTATGATTCGCGTTGAATCAACGCCCGAGTTTGTCGCCGAAGCATACCGCAAAATGGATGAGCGGATCGCCGTCATTCGCAAAAAACTCGGACGCCCGCTGACTTTGGCTGAAAAACACATCTTCGGACATCTCGATGACCCGCATACTGAAGACCTGCAGCCCGGCAGGTCTTATTTGCAACTACGTCCCGACCGTGTGGCCATGCAAGACGCCACCGCGCAAATGGCCCTTCTCCAATTCATGTCCGCAGGACTCAAGAGCGTAGCCGTTCCTACCACAGTCCACTGCGACCATTTGATTCAAGCTCGAGTCGGCGCATCCGAAGACCTGAAAAACGCGGTCGTAACCAACAAGGAAGTCTACGACTTCCTGCGCACCGTTTCACAAAAATACAACATCGGTTTCTGGAAGCCCGGTGCCGGAATCATTCATCAGGTTGTGCTCGAACAGTATGCTTTCCCCGGCGGAATGATGATTGGCACCGACTCACATACCCCCAATGCCGGCGGACTGGCCATGTTCGCGTCTGGTGTCGGAGGAGCGGACGCTGTAGACGTCATGGCCGGACTGCCGTGGGAAGTGCTCTTCCCGCAGCGCATCGGTGTGCACCTGACCGGAAAAATGAACGGTTGGGCTTCGGCCAAGGATATCATTCTGGTTGTTCTCGGCATACTCACGGTCAAAGGCGGCACAAACGCGGTCATCGAGTATTTCGGCGAAGGGGCCGAATCAATCTCCGCAACCGGCAAGGGTACCATCTGTAACATGGGCGCGGAACTCGGCGCGACCACGTCCGTATTCCCCTATGACGCCGCTATGGAACGATACCTGCGTGCGACGGAGCGCGGAGCATTGGCCGACTTGGCCAACAGAAACAAGAATCTTATCACTCTCGATGCGGAAGTCGTTAAGTCGCCCGAAAAATACTTCGACCGTGTCATCGAAATAGATTTGAACAAGCTTGAGCCTTATGTAGTCGGCCCGCATTCTCCTGATGCCGCCCGTCCGATTTCGCAATTGAAATCCGCCGCGAAAGACAATGGCTGGCCGGAAAAATTGACCAATGCCTTAATCGGATCCTGCACGAATTCCTCCTATGAAGACATCTGCCGTGCCGCAGAAGTAGCTGATCAGGCCATCGCTCTCGGAAAGAAGGCCGCCATCAATCTCTATGTGACTCCCGGCAGCGAGCAAGTTTTCCAAACTATCAAGCGTGACGGCCAAATGCAGCGCCTCGAAAAAATCGGCGCTACCGTACTCGCAAACGCGTGCGGGCCGTGCATCGGACAATGGAAGCGTGATGACATTAGCGGGGATGAAGTCAATTCCATCATTTCATCCTACAACCGCAACTTCCCGGGACGTAACGACGGATCTCCAAATACGCTCTCGTTTCTCACAAGCCCCGAAATTACGGTTGCCTATGCTCTGGCCGGTACGCTTGACTTTGATCCTATGAGCGACGTCGTGCCCGGTTTGGGAGTGAAACTCGCACCGCCGTCTCCTGCTCCTGAACTCCCGCCGTCCGGATACATCAAGGATACCGAAGGCTATCTCGCTCCGGCCACCGGCAATGTCGAAGTCATCGTTGACCCGAAATCCGAACGGTTGCAAGTGCTCACTCCCTTCGAACCGTGGAACGGCAAAGATTACCTCGACCTCCCGTTGCTGTTGAAAGCCAAAGGGAAATGCACTACCGACCACATTTCCCCGGCCGGAAAGTGGCTCAAGTTTCGCGGCCACCTCGATAATATTTCCAACAACATGTTCAGCGGCGCCATCAATGCATTTGACGGCGAACGCGGAGTGATTACACACCCGCTCACTGGTGCAAAAAAAGTTGAAGTCTCGAAAGCCGCGCGAGATATCAAAGCCGCCGGCTCAAAATGGATTGTCGTCGGAGACGAAAACTACGGTGAAGGCTCTTCACGCGAGCATGCCGCTATGTCGCCGCGCCTGCTCGGTTGCGCCGCAGTCATTACCAGAAGCTTCGCCCGTATCCATCAGTCGAATCTGAAGAAACAGGGCATCCTGCCGCTCACCTTCCAAAATCCCGCCGACTACGACAAAATTCAGGAAGGCGACAAGCTCTCTTTGCTCGACTTGGCCAACCTCGCTCCCGGTAAGCCAGTCAAACTCGTGGTCAAGCACGGCAACGGCACAAGCGATGAGATGATGCTCGACCACACGCTGAACAGCGAACAGATTGCCTGGTTCCGTGCAGGAAGTGCGTTAAATCTTCTGCGAGACAAGGCGAAATGAACTCCCGTCCGATTGATGCAGGAGTCAAAATCGGACACGTACATCTAAAGGTGTCTGACCTCGACCGTGCGCTGGAATTCTACTGCGGTGTGCTCGGTTTCGAACTCGTGCAGAAAATGGGAACCCAAGCCGCCTTCATTTCCGCCGGCGGGTATCATCACCACATCGGGCTAAATACGTGGCACAGCAAAGACGCACCTCCGCCTCCGCTGCATCATACCGGCCTCTATCATGTCGCGATTGTCTATCCGTCTCGTTATGCTCTTGCCGATGCGCTCAAGCGTCTGTTGGATGCGAAAATACCGCTCGACGGCGCGGCTGACCACGGTGTCAGCGAAGCCCTCTATTTGCATGACCCCGACCACAACGGCATCGAACTCTATTGGGACAGACCAGAAGTCGAGTGGCCGCGGGACCCCGACCGCAAACTCAGGATGGTCACCGAACCGCTCGACCTGGAAGATTTGTTAAGCGAACTTGAATAGAATGAAGCGCCCTGTCTTTTTGGACAGGGCGCGACGCTCAAAAGTAGTTGTCCCCTACTTGTGGAATATCAATGCTGCGCCCGCTAAGATCAGCCCGAAACCTGAAAGCATCTTGAGCGTTACAGGCTCTTTGAGATACCAAACGGAGAAGAAGCAAAACACCGTCAGCGTGATGACTTCCTGCATCGTCTTGAGTTGCGCTCCGGAGAAGTGATGATAGCCCCAGCGATTCGCGGGAACCTGCAAACAGTATTCGAAAAATGCGATTCCCCAACTGGCCAGCACCACAAGCCAAAGTGGATACTCACGAAACTTCAGATGACCGTACCATGCAAACGTCATGAAGATATTTGAGGCCAGCAGCAGCCCAACAGTTAGGAGAGTCGTTTGCAGCATCTCAGTGACCGTTTAGTTTTCTTCTGCGCTCCAGCGCCCGCAGCCGCGCCAGTGTCTTGTTCCTGATTTTCATTTCGCCTGAGCGCAGCACGTCCGTGTTGTCGTCATGCCGGCGATAGCGATAGCAAACCTTATGAACACGGCCGACTTCGTACTTCTCTCCGCATTTCAGCACAAGGTCGTAATCCTCGCCGTAATGGCCGAGTTCGCCCTCGTCAAATCCGCCGAATTCGAGTATCACGCTGCGATGCCAGCAGCGCAGAGCGCCCGCGCCGTCACGCCGCAAAATGTTGTTCCGGTTGTATTGCTCGTGCTTGATGACGCCAAGGTCCGGCAGTGTGTTGCCGTCAACGTCCATTAACTCATAGTAACTGATGGCAAGCCCCCATGTCGGGTTGCTGTCCAAATGTTCGGCCATGGTCCGCAGCGTGTGCGGCAGATGCTCGTCGTCGCTGTCAAGCTGGGCGATGTACTTGCCTCGCGCGGCGCGCACGCCAAGATTTAATGAAACCGAAATGATATTGCGGTCGTTCTCTATTAACCGGATGCGCGGGTCGTGGGCCATGTATTCACGGACAACCTGACGCGTGTTGTCGGTCGAGCCGTTGTCTACGATGATGTATTCCCAGTCGGAAATGTCCGCCGCCTGTACCGACTCTATCGCCCTCCCAATAAACTTGGCGCGGTTATACACGGGCGTCACCACCGAAACCCGCACTCCGTCCGTTGTCGGACCTGCCGGAGGCGTGTTTGTTCTCTCGCCCTCAAGCCACGCGTGCTCGCGCTTCAGAAAATTGTAGAATACTTGCTCTGTGTGGTGTTCCGTTTCCTTGTCCATGAACAAATACGAAAACCCGCCCAGCGCGCCGCGTCCCGGATAGAATAACTTCGATTTCTTTGCCTGTTCCGTGGCATCTGTCTGCGGAGTTGGAACGACCGCAAGCGCGCCGCCGATGTGAATCCGGGTGTTCTTGCCCCAGCTCTTTAGCAGCAAATCGTAGAACGCCGCTTTGTAGTGCTGTTCGTCAAGACCGCCGCTCGCAAGCAGCCAATCTACGTTGACTGCCCACGCCGGACCCCAGTCTTCGCGTTCGGTGATATCGCCTAAGTCCTGACGCACTGGTTGCGGCGAATCGCCTTTTTCGTCGCGCCACAAGTAGTCACCGTAAAAAAATCGTCCGCCAGGGTGCGCGGCTGCGGCTGTAATCAAGGTTTCTTTCCAGCCCTGTGCCAATGCGCACAAGTCTGCCGGAAGAAACATCAGCAGACCGCTTTGTGCGCGCCGCGCCGCTTCGTTCATGCAGGCCGCGAAATTCGCCGCGTCCGACGTCAATCGCACGACGTTGTTCGACTCGTTGGCCGGCCCGGCGGCAAATAATGTAACGTCGTTCAGTTCATTCATGGGGAAATCCGGAGTGAATCCGGACTCCCCGACCTGTGTCCAGCCGGAAAGTTTCATGCGTTTTTGTCGCTCGCTGTGCGCGAGTATTTGTTTCGGTTTACTATTCTGCTCGGTGGCTCTTGCTGCTGAGCCCAATCAGTTTGCGCTCGCGCTGTCCGGCGGCGGGGCGCGAGGTTTCGCTCATATCGGTGTTCTGAAAGCTCTCGAAGAAGAGGGCATTGTCCCTGACATGATCTTCGGCTCGTCCATCGGCGCTATCATCGGCGGTCTCTATTGCGCCGGATACACCCCTGATGAATTGCGCGTTATCGCCGCCGAAATTGACTGGGGACAACTCTTTCTCGACAGCCCGCAAAGACGAAATCTCGTCCTCGCGCAAAAAGAAAACTCCGGTAAGGCCATTGTCACTCTCCGCTTCCGCGGATGGTCTCCCGAAGTCCCGATGGCAGTCACCTCCGGTCAAAAACTCTATGACCTGCTCTTCGACCTCGAACAGCGCGCTCCCTATCATGTCTGGAATAGCTTCGACGACCTGCCCATTTGCTTCCGTACCGTCGCCTCCGACCTCACCTACGGCAAACCAGTCATCTTTCGCAGCGGAAGTCTTGCCGAAGCCATGCGCGCTTCATCATCCTTCCCACTCGTTTACGTCCCCTATCCCCTCGGTGACAAACGTCTTGTTGACGGCGGAGTCACGGAAAACATTCCCGTCGAACTTGCCCGCAAGGAAGGCAGCAAATTCGTCGTTGCCGTTGACCTGACCGGTGATATCAATCCCCGCGAGCGCATGGACCAACCGTGGGAACTCGTGGACAGAGTGACTTCCGTTCTCCAACTCGACCAGAATGCACGCTCCCTCGCCAATGCCGATGCCGTTATCGTCCCTGAAGTCGGTCTGCACTCCTCGACGGACTTCACCGGTGTTGACAGCCTCATTCAAGCCGGCTACATCGCGACCAAGGAAATCGCCGACCAGCTCCGTTACCTCATGAATGAGCACGGCATCACGCCGCGCCCGCGTTTTGCTGCAAATCGCCACGGCCTCTCAATCTCCAAACGAACCCGCGACGAGTTTGACACCAACTTCCCCAATAACGGCCAAGCCGCAACTCGAATCATCCACGACGGTATCACAGTCTTTCCCGATTCAGTCGTGCGGGACGTTCCTCCCTCTGACGTCGCGCGAATGTACAGAGACCGCGGCCATACTCTCGCCCGCCCCATTCGCCTCGAGCAAAGCATCGACGGCGGGCTCTATTGCAAGTGGGATGAAGGGGTCGTTCGAAATATCAATGTGGACGGAGTCTCCTTCAGCAAAACCTACGCTGTCCTTCGCGACTTTCCGATAAAAACCGGGGAGCTCTTTGAGTCTCGCCGTGCGCGGCGGGGTCTCAATCAAATCCAGGGAAGCGAACACTTCGAACTGGTGACGCTCTCGCCCGCCGCTACCGACACTGGAACATCTCTGACAATTCGCGCTGTCGAACGGCCAACTCCGCAAATCCGTCTCGGTGCCGGCTATTCAAGTGAACGAAAGGGAAGAGGATTCATCGAATTCGTGCATGACCATCTCGGTCCATACGGCGGACGACTCATGCTGTTCGGCAAATACGGTGAACAGGATGAAGAAGTGCGCGTTACCCGCCGCTTCGACCGTGTGCTTCGCTCGAGCTTCACCGCCGAGTGGACGGCCAACTGGGTACGGGAAGAGTACCGCGGCTTCGACACGCGCCATAAGCCCGTCTCATTCTTCTTCTTCGAGAAAGCTGGCACCGAAGCCTGGGTTGGAAAAGGTCTCAGACGCTGGGGGGAACTCAGTGGAGGGGCCGGCTATCGCGATTTTCGTACCGGCGGAGTATCGGTCGAAACTAAGGCGCACCACCTTTGGATTGGTCTCAGGTCGCACGTGGATACTCAAGATAAATACCCGTTCCCGACGCGCGGCGTCATGCTCCGCACACGTTATCTGCACAATATCAGCGCATCGAACGGCGAACAGTACAATCGCCTGACTGCCACTGCCGCTGGGTACTTCCCGATTCAACCGCGCTGGACAATCGGTGTGCGCTCAATTTACGCGTGGAACGACTTTCAACTTCCGCTCTGGGGACAATACCACTTCGGCGGAGAACATGAAATGCCCGGTTTACATGCCGGTGAACGATTCGGTAACTCCAAATTTACGACTCAGCTTGAAGCTCGCTTTGACTTGCTGTCAAGACTGCTCGCTGATGCGTACATTTCCACCCTCTACACCGTCGGCGGAATTTCGCAGCTCTCCGACCCCATTCCTGCCGCCGATGACTTCAGACACAGTATCGGCGCGCGTTTCTCTCTCTCTACCTTCCTCGGTCCAATGTCCCTCACCGCTGCCGAAATGATTAAGAGCGACATGGAAACCGGCAACTTCCTGCTCTATCTGAATCTCGGACACGAGTTCTGAGTCTGTCACAACTCCCCGAGTTTCAACCACTCCATACTTTGTACCACAGGTAATTGCAGCGCGCGCTCCCGGTCCAAATCCAGGTCACTCACATGAACACCCTGCGGTGACTGCACCCACTTGTAGATGGACGCGACGAACATTCGCGCGAATTTCTTGACCCATTCCTTGAGTTGACCCGGTTGATAAGCCGGGTCAAGCTTTCTAAGCTCCTCATCGGAAAATCGCCGCGACAGCTCCGCGTAAGTTTCCGGAAGCGTGAGCTTCTGACCTGCGAAAAGCTCAAAACATGCGTCCAGCACAGGATACGGCATCAAATCCCGCTCGTCCTCCTGATTCTCCGCAAGCTCCGCCGATGGCCGTAATTTGAGCAAGTTCTCAAGGCTCTGAAGCTTCAATGCCGACTGGTAATGGGAGATCAGCGCCGTCACCACCGTCTTCGGCACATTCGCTATCGGTGCATAGCCGCCCGACAAATCCCCGCCGATCGTCGTGTAACCCACCGACTTCTCTGACATATTGCCCGCTTGCAGCCACAACCCCCGTGACTGATTCGACCAATTCCACATTCGTTGAGCGCGTATTCTTGCCTGAATATTCTGCTCCGTAAGTGGTGAAAGTGTGCTCACGCCCGACATTCGCCTGGCCGCCGCGCGCTCTGTCTCCACCGCATCTTCAATTGAATCCTCAACAAACCGCACACCCAAGTCACGCGCAAGCTCTCTTGCCGCGTTCTTCGTTTCCATGCTGTTGTAACGGGTCGGCAGCGAAAACGCACACACGAACTCGTCCGGTCGCTTCCCCAGTTTTTTCGCTGCGTCACATGCAAGCAGCAGCACCAAGGCCGAGTCCTTCCCTCCGGAGAGCGCGATTCCAAGCTTCTCGAATGCTCCTGTCTTGGCAAAATAGTCCGCGATTCCCGTTGTCAGAGCATGCACCAGCTCACTGAAGAATTCCGCGGATTTCTGACCCTTGCATTCGGCCTGCGGTGACAAATCAAACACGACTCTATTCTCAATCCACCGCTCACTCTCCAACACCAGCGCGCCGTCCACCGCGACCAGACTCGAACCGTCAAACACCAGACTGTCATTCCCGCCGAACTGATTTACATAGACAAGCGGGATTCCCGCAGCCTTCGAACGCGCGCACAGTAGCTCCCGCCGCGCTTCAACAATTCCCAGTCTCCACGGTGAAGCAGAAAGATTTATCGAAAGCTGCGCTCCCCGCTCAATGCGTGACATCAACGGCCCGCTCTCGACCCACAAATCCTCGCAAATCTCCAGCGCCAGCCTGCCGTGCGGTGTGTCAAACAAAATATCGCCGAATGGAACACCGCGATACTCCGACTCTTGACCCCGCTCGCCGGCCGTAAACGTCCGGGCTTCATAGAATATCACATACGTGGGTAACTCCTGCTTCGGCACAATCCCCAGTATCTTTCCCTGTCTGAGCAGGGCCGCGCAGTTATAAACTCTCTCATCATGTCCTACGGCAAGACCCACCGCGATATACATCAAAGTGTCCTTGAACTCTGCCGCGATACGCTCCAGTGCAGTCCATTGCTGCTCCACAAACGATGGCCATAGCACCAAATCCTCTGTCGGATATCCCGCTATGCACATCTCGCTGAACACGGCAATGTCACAGCCTTGCAGCGCAAATTCACGCGCCGCCGCGATGACCTTAGTCGTGTTCGACTCAATCGCTCCAACCGTTGGATTCAGATTCGCCAATCCCAACAGCACTCGTTTGCTCGCTTTCTATTG
Organism: bacterium; assembly: GCA_013360195.1. Lineage (NCBI taxonomy): Bacteria > bacterium. The sequence continues at coordinate 20,924 of JABWCQ010000005.1, read as the reverse complement.
TATGACGGGCAAGCCCGTCGGTCCCGCCTGACCGCGTCCGCGCAACTCCGCCGACCACCGCTCGATGCGTATTGCCGCCTGTTCAAGCGGCTGAAGATATTCTGTCAGCATCCACTCCGGCAACTCATTATGCTCATGTAATCGCGCCTCCGGAACACGCTCCAATGCCGCAATTACCGTACTGTGTGCGATCCGGTAGTGCGCCTGCGACCGCTTTGTGTCTGAACTCACTTGATAGGGAGTGGCAAGCAGCTCATCCGCGTCCGCGCCATGATACAGTAGCTCAAGCGCGCGCACCATCCGCTCCGCGCGCCGTGCCAATTCGCCGTACAACTCAAGAGCGCTCTCGCTTCCTTCCGCAAGCGGCCATGTCAGCCTGTCCGCAGGCATGTCCTTCACAGGAAGCAGCGTCCGCTCAAAGAAAACTCCCGCCGCCGTCAAATACTCTTCACGGCTCATTGTGGCTTTCTCGCGATGACATGCAGCTCGCCCACTCGCAAATCCCGTTCGCTTCTATGTCTGAAATCTTCGTGAAGCAATCCCTTGTCCATTTCCGGCAGACTTGTTTCAATCACCTCTTCAAACTGCACCACGTCCAGCCCTGAATCTCTGAACAGCCGCTCCCAGTCCGATGCCAGCAGTCGGTTCGTGAAGGACATCGGATTTCCCGCCCACTTCATCCACTCCGATTCGCTGAAACGCAGGAAATGATTGTAGGGAAGTCCCGGCTGATAGTAGGCGAAGTGGTCCTTCAAATCTATCACGTGCGTCGTCACACCGCCCGGCTTCAGCACTCTGTGAATCTGCTTCAGTGTTTCAATCACGTCCGCGACATAAATGTGTTCAAACACCGCCGTCGAGTACACGACATCGCACGTACCCGTTTCTATCTCGCCGTACTCTCGTGAAATCGGAGCGATATATTCAATTCCCGCCCATCCGCAGAACTCCTCCCCGGATATCCTTGAGCCTTCATCTATCTTGCGTCTTAAGCTCTCTTCATCCAGCGAAAACGAGGTGCAAAGTTCCCCGGCAAGCTGCGGAAACAGCTTCACACATGCTTCGATCTGTTTCGTCTGCAAATGTCTGAAAGCATCCACCGTCACCACGCGGCCAAAACCTGTCAACCGTGCCAGAAAGGCCACGTTCACATCCCAGCCTGTGCCAATCTCAAGAAATGTCTTCTCTCCCGAAATCTCAAAACCGTGCCGCCGCAATGCTGCCATATGGCGAAGATAGTTCGGCGCGTGCTTGCGCAACAGCTCCGCCTCGGCTGAATGGCCTGCGCGCAGTTTGGACACCGCCGCATTCAGATAGATTCCCCCCGGCAAAGCCCAGAGAGCTTTCTGCGTCAGTGCCTTCACCTTCCAGTTTTGGACGTATCGCTTCACGGTCTCATAATGTACAAAAAACGGCAAGGCTCGTCAACAGACGAGCCTTGCGCGGACCGCGGTGTGCTACGAAGCACACCTCATAGGCCTATTAGATAACACTGGACCACCTCCTCCCGGTTAATGAAACCGACGAGCCGCCCCGACGTCGAACGGCTGGCCCTAAGATAATATTGAACCCCCCGAAATGCAAGGCTTCTTCATCACAATCTCAAAAAAACCGGGCAATGTTAGAGCTCCGCTACAACTTTTCTGCCAGCAGCGTGATGATTTCCCGCTGTGGAATTCGGAACGACAACCGCATACGCCCGACGCCGCATCTCAGCAAACTCTTTAACCCGCAGCAAATCTCTGTGCCTGGCATGCCTGCCATAGCCTGCTTCATCCTTCTAACTTTCTTGCCTTTCGCCGACTCCATGCCTCTCCAGATTTCAGCTCCGAATCGTAAGTTCAATGCCAATTGCGTTCAATTTGCTTATGAACAAATGTTTACAAAAAAGTAACTTTTTAGTAACAAAGAGTTGACAAAATATTCCATATGGCTTATATTATGCACATATAATTCACGAAGGCCGTCTCGCGGCAAACCAGGCAACAGAAAAGCGCCCTCAACTTCAGTCAAGAGCGCTTCCGGATATTGACAGTTGTCCGATCGGCTAAAACTCGATAGTCAGCCCAACGCGATGGCCTTCGCCCAACTCCTCCCTATATGGAAGAAAGGCATAATCGACTCTGAACCGGTTGTAATTCACTCCCGCACCGAATGAGAGGCCCTGAGTCTCCAAGCCTTCTACATAGCCCAGTCGAACGGCAAGATACTCCGGGGCCTGATACTCGATTCCGGCGGCATAGCGCGGAGTCTGTTCATTTACTGCAGCGCCTTCCGCGGTCAACAGCACTCCGCCGGCATTGCCGAGTTCCTGTTCCCATGCTCCGCCCAGCCGCATCGTCGTCGGCAACGTCACGTCTTCCGTCATGTACTGATTGACATTCCCAAGATGATTGACCGCCGCACCAAGTGTGAGCTGCTCGACAGGTGTGCTCCACAATAGTCCGCCGTCTGCAGACCAGCCTTCCGCACTCTCAAAATGGATCTTTGAATGCAGATAGCGCGCGGTGACGCCCGCGCACAGGTCATTCGTCAGCTTGAAACCTGATGAGATTCCCACTGCGGAAAATGTCGCCTCAAACGTGCTGATAGGTTCCCGGGTCGGTGCTGTGCGGTACTCAATATCCGGTATCGCCGTGCCCCAAAAATGCGGAGTGAAGGCCACTTTGCCTGACTTGATATTCAAACCAAAATACGAAGCCCGCGTGTCTCCGAAATGCCGCGTCGTCAAGGCCGAAAAACTTGCATGCTGAAGCCTTGACAATGCCGCTGGATTGTGCGCCGCCGATGTCGGACCTGTAACAAGCGCAACACCTGCTCCGCCCAGCGCGCTCTCGCGTGCGCCAACGGGAATCTCCAAAAATGTGAAACCCGTCTGAGCAAACGTCAGCGAACTCAACAGCATGACTGCAATGATTATTTTCATCAGAACTCGACTCCCCAGCTTACTGCCACGGCATCATCCGGTGCCACGCTCTCGAGTGTGTACGTGAAGTCCACCTTCGAAAGCACTTTCCAAAACTCAAACCCAAGCCCGACGCCAAAATTCAAATTGTCGTGGTCAAGCCCTATTCGGCCTGCCACCCATTGTTTGTCTGTAATCGGAGTCTTTGCTTCCGCTCCGACGTGCAATTTCGTTTCACCCTCTTCGCTGCCTTCAATATCAAGCGCGCCCAACAGCCATTTATAGTCATAGGCTGCGCCGACTCGATACTGCAGCGGCCATTCGTCCGCCTTGCTCGTCCCCTGACTCCAGTAATTCGACGTATTCCACGTCGTCTTCGTGTTCAGGTCCTTCAATTGCGCTCCGACTGACAAATGCTCAATCGGCTTGGCATACACACCCGCGTCGAGACCGAAACCGTCGCCGTTCACCGGAGTGTCGTCATCCGCAATCTTGCCGAATGTCTCATACACTACTTTGGCCGCGATGCCCGCTCCGATTTTCGGCGAAAACTGAACACCGAAGCCAAACTGGAACACGTTCGAGGACATGTCAATCATTTCCAAAGGCCGTCCGTCAAAATCGCGCGAATCGATGTCATTCACCGCCGCGTGCAGCCAGCCGACCGCCACTCCCGCGTTCACGACCTTTCCCTCTGTCGTCGGATGCAGAGGAGTCGAGAAGGCTAAATAGTCCACTCTGCGGTCGAGGGCCATGCTCCGGCTGGATGCGTTGAACTCGGAATTCTCTTGAAACGAGAGCGCGCCCGGATTGAAATAGAGCGCGGACGGTCCCTGCGCGACTCCAGTGAACGCATTGCCCATCGCCTGCGCGCGCACGCCCGAACCGACACGCGTGAATGCTCCGCCGAATCCGCCGTTCGTTCCGGCAATCAGAGCGGAGGAGAGGAGGAGCAAGCTCAGCAATAGATATTTCATTTTAGGTTTTCCCTTCGCTCAGTCTAAAATGATAAGCTTGCCCCAAACGTCGCCGCCGGGTTTTTCAACTTTGTAAAAGTAGGTGCCGTTCGCCACGTCCAAACCGTCCTTCTTGCCGTTCCACGTCAGATAATCCTCACCTGGATTCACCGTCTGCGGCGGCAGCGAGACGACTTCGCTCATCGCGAAATCATACACCGTCAATTTTGCCGGTCCGCCCGATGAATTGACGCGAATGCGCACTGCATTGTAACGGCTCGGTGAAAACGGATTCGGGTAGGCGTACGTATCGGCATCACGCGCGCCGCCGGTTAACGGCTCCGCGGTCTGCAGCACGTGCCAATTCGCTCCGTTGGAAGAGCTTACCGCCAGTCCATCCAAGCCTCCAAGCCAAAGCAAATTCGGAGTCTGAGTTTTCAAAGCGGAATAGACCGCATCTTCTTCAAGGCGATGTCCCGTGCGTGCGGAGTCCACAATCTGCGGAAACAAATCCCAGGTCACTCCGCCGTCCGTCGACTTCCACAAGCCGATGTCATCACACGCATAGACACCGCCGCCGTCGAAGGCGAAGCCGTGAATGCGCGGCGTTTCGCGGCGGCCAATCGCCCGCTCAATTTGATCTTCGGTCAGCGTCGCTTCCCACATCCCGCCGCCGTTTGATGTCTTGGAGACGGCGTAAAACTCATCGTTGCCTTCCGCGCGCCACGTCGCCGCCCACACGGTGTTTGTGGCAGTCTGAAAGTCCATCGCCGTCACAAAATTGCCGCTGATGCCGCTGTTGCCCGCGTGAAAACGCTGCCACGTCTGTCCCTCATCATCCGTGCGGAAAATTCCCGCGGCAGTCCCCACCCACAAATTCGTACCGTCGTAGGTGATGCTGAAGGAACGGTCTGCAAGTTCCGCACCTGTGTTGAACGGCGTGCCGTCAGGTGAAATGACCTTCCAACCGAGAGTGTCCTGATAATCCGTATAGTCGCTGTCGTAGGCGTGCCGGCGCAAGCCGCCGCCCTTGGAGACAATCCACACGTAGCTTGGCGTCATCGCAAAGGCGTACGTAATATTGTCCACATTGGTCGCGGTCGGCCAGTAGCCGAGGATTGTGTCCTGTCCGGTTTGACGATTCAATCCGAGAATCGGGTCACGCGGCTGCGGCAGCCATGTCCAGTTCGCACCGTCATTGCGCGTGTAAGCCAATCCTCCGCCCGCGCCGCTGATTCCGACACTGGTGTCGAACGCGAAGCTCGCCCAAACAATAGAGTCCGTCACCAGCAATCCGCTGACTCCGCCTTTACCCAGCCCTTGCTCGTCGCTGTAATTCAGAAATACGTAGCGCTGCGTCTCAATAGTTGAGCTCAGATCGAGCGTAAGCCGCGTCACGCCGCTGCCCGTTCCAAACCACATCCGGTTTGGATTGCTGGTCGGCAGGATATCAATAATCACATTCGAGCCCAACCGCGGCTCTGGGTCTGCATCAAGCGAACGCGCACGGTCCGACTCAATCGAAATCGAGAACGGTGAGTATTGCGCGAACGCGTTGATGGCGAGAAGCAATATGATTAGTAAAGGCATGTGGCCTCCATTAAGGAATTACTGCGGAGGAAGCAATCTGACAATCTTGTGCAGTTGGCGCGCGGTGGCCATGTCACTGTCTACACACGGTTCCGGGTGAGCGCAGACCCCACCGTACATCTGTACTATGATGTTATGTTCCTGTGCCAGACTATCCGCCGAAATCAACGTGAACGTCGTAAACACATGGTCATTTGCAACCGCATCCGCACCGATTCCGCAGTCATTCATCGGCGGCGAATTGCCGTTTTCCACATGCCAGTGATCACCAATCGCTATCCCGTAGTAAGACATGGAAACTCTATCCGGTACTCGGTGCCAACACAGCTCGGCATGCGCATGAACCCAAAGTGTCTCCGGCACGCTGAATTGCCGAATCTGCAGCGTATCGACTATTGAATCCGCATTCATATCAACAAGCGGAAAGTCATAGAACGAGTGCAGATTAAAACGAAAATTACGGCCTATCTCTCCTGTCACGCCGATGGCAAGGGAAGACTCAGCCAGATTTTCCCACGGCAAAGTGTCGGGAGAAACGACGATGTGCCAAATGGTATCTCCGCTTATGGGCTGAAAGTGACCCATCGAACCGTACACATTTCCTACAGGACCCCAGTATCCTAAATATACGGATCGGATAAAATCGAAAGAGTCGCGCGCCAATTCAACTTGAATGACAGTAAGATTTTCACACGGTGGAAGCAATTCCTGTGAAAAGTGAATGCTTTCAAGTTCAAACCACGGCTGCCATGTTATTGCCGTGTGAAACAGCTCGTTGATTTCGACTTCACCCGAATTTGCATAAAACCCGAATGAAATCTCCGCACCGCTGTAGTTCGGTGTGAATTCCGAAGCCCGTATGGAACGCGAATATATTCCGTCGTCTGCGACAGAATCACCGGTGACGGGCAGTTCGCATGGCGAATGGTCCCAGTGCTCGAGCAAGCTCCCATCGTCCAGAAGCAGGAAGCTGTCAATTTTGCTTCCCAAGTCGTCGCGCACCACGCACACGATTGTGTCAATCGAAGAAACGGCCGGAACTAGCTTTACGGAGAAATCCACGCCTGTCGTTTCATACGGCTGCGGATCGTACATACTCTCAATAAATGACAGTCTCGTTGGAGCTTCCAGCAATACAATCTGAACCGGTTCTTCATTCTTGTCTTCTTTGCAGCCATAGAAAACTATGGCGGATAGAAGTATTCCCAAAGTCCATCTCATGGCCAAACCTCCTCGGCAGGCCGATTGAGTTATTTGAAACTTGCGATACCTAATTCGAGAGTATTTCCGTTACCGCTGCTCAGCGTGCCGGACTGAATGATGCGCGTGCTGTCAATCAACGCGACCGACGTGTCACCGGACGAGCACTCGATGGAGTAATATTTGAAAAAGTATATGTTATTCAAATTAGTTGTGCTGTGGCTGACAACCAAATATGACGAGGCCAGTCCGTCACCGCGAGTCACATCCGGCGGTACACCGTCATCCCGGAGAAAGAAGCTCGGATCGGTTCCCCAATTCAGCGTGTCGTCTCGGCTTACTTCAAAAAAAACTGACTGCGTCCAAGCCGTGCCTGCCATCTCGCAATCGTTGTTGCGAATGAAAAATTGCAGCGTGTCTGAATCACCTGGAGTGACAGGACGATAGAGCGTGTCGGCCAATTGCGGATTGGAAAGCACAGGCAAACCGTTCGTGAACGAGAGCCCGCTTGATTCACGCGAACAACTCAGACCAAACCGGTTGTAAGCTTCAAAGCGCAAACGATAACTCGTTCCCGTTGGTGTGCATTGGAAATCTGAGGGTGAAATCTCCATTGACCAAACATTTTCATTACCGCGCGCCAAGTCCGCTTCCCACCACAACGTATCGCCCGAAAGCCATTGAATGCGCACCGTGTCGAGCGGCACTTCAGGGTCTTCACTCATATCAACAGAAATCACGGCAGGCTCAAAACACTGCGCAAACTCTGTGGGGTGCTCGACAGAGTTAAACAGACAAGCGATGGGCGAGCGCACGTCCAACTCCATGGTGGTGGTTTGCATCGTTACGTCCGCCCGCGCGGCGCGGAACGTGAAGCGGTAGGTTCCCTCTTCACCCGCGCACAAAAGATTACTCCAGATTGCGCGCGTGTACGTGCCGTTGTTGGGGACGATGTCGCCTGACGTAGTTCCCGCATAGTCTGGCCAGGTCAGGTTCAAACTGCCGCCGTCATCATACATCCGGAACGGCGCGTTTTCCGAGCCGTCGGGACGCTGCACAACACAATACACTGAATCCAAGCCGTCGAAATTCTCGACGCGCACGCTGAAAACGTACAGCGAGTCAGAATTGCACAACAGAAACGTCGGCGTTGAAGCAGGAGTGATGGATCCGGCAAGGGCAGGCGGCTTGGGGTCGTCCTCATCACAACTGATGAAAATCAACGACGCAAGCAGCGCAAGTAAAACGACTCTCCACATTGTTAAACCTCCTGTCTGCCGAAATGAGCCAACCACAGTCCGTGCCGCAGACCACGTTCGGAAACTTTGCCTGCGGAAATTTGCAGCACATCGAAAAGTTCGCGCAGGAGCAGCGTCCCTGCCAAAATAAATTTTCCGCGACCGGGCGGCATCGCAGGCAAGGCCTGCAATTCATCGGGATGCCGCCCCGCAAAGCGGCCTATCATGGAATCAATATCTTCAAGTGTCAATTCGACGCCGCTGATTTTTTCGGGCTGATAGCGCGTCAAACCGAGTTTCAACATCGCCAGAGTAACGGGAGTGCCGCCGACCAGAATCCACGGCACATTGCTGTGATACTCCGGTGAGAACAGGTTGCCCTGAATCATGCGCACTTCATGCCGCAAGCGCGCTATCTCGTCCGGCTGCGCGGTCTCGCCAATGGTGAAAAAGCGCTTCGTCATATTCACCGCGCCGACCTCCAGACTGACACTCTGACCGGGCACGTTGCCTTGACCGCTGATAACTTCAGTCGAGCCGCCGCCCAAGTCAATCACATTTACCCGCTCGTGCGGAAGCAGCTCGAGCGCGGACACCGCACCCGTGTAGGTTAACGTCGCCTCCTGAGAGCCTGAGAGAATTTTCAAGTCAATGCCGACGATGTCCTTCACTGCGCGCTGAAATTCATCGCGGTTGCGGGCCGTGCGCATCACCGCCGTCGAGCAGGCCACGATGTCGGCGGCACCTTTGCTCCGGAATTCGCGCACCAGCTCGTTCAGCAAATCCACATTCAGAGCAATCGCGTCGGCGGGCAACGTGCCGTCCTCCCGCAGCGCTTCGCCAAGATGATTCGGAGTCAGCGAGTCCTTGATGGTGCGCAGAGTTTCGCCGTCGCCTTCGGCAAGCAGCGCAAGCGTCGTGTTGGTGCCGATGTCTATGGCCGCGGCGCGTATCATTCGAATTTCTCCGTCCGCAATACCTCAAGCACCGTGCGTCCCACTTCGCCCATGCTGAAGGGCGAGCATTTATCCGGAGTGTCTTCCATCGTGTGCCAATACTTGTAGTCAAAATCTATGATATCAACCACTGGAATGCCTTTTTCGAGAAACGGAAAATGATCGTCCATCACCGACTGACCGGGTTCGCGCACGAACGACATGGCCTTCACGCGCTCTGCCGCTGCGTATACTTTTTCAATGATGGGACGTGCGTGCATATAGGAATTCAATTCGTAGGGCAGGCGCAAGTCCTTCTCGGAACACAAATCGAGCAAAATGCCGTAACGGGGCACGGGAATCGGCTGCGTGCGCGCGAAGTGGCGTGAGCCGATGATGTAGTCTTCGTTCACTCCTTCGCGGCCGTAATCCTCACCGTCGAAGAAGACAAAGTCAACGCCGAAGGGCACGGGTTTCAAGGACAATTGACGCGCGATTTCGAGTAGAATGGCAATCTGACCCGCGCCGTCATTCGCCGCCGGAATTCCCTTGTTATGATTCTTCGGATCCGGATCGCGGTCGGCCATCGGGCGCGAATCCCAGTGTCCGCACAGCATCACTCGATCCTTCGCCTCGCGATTGATTTGTCCGACGATGTTATACAGATTCAGCTTGGTCGCCCGGTCGGCGCTGTTATACGTGAACGGTTGCACCCATGCCGTGTCACACCAGAAACTCAGCTCGCGGCGTAGAAATTCGCGGCATGAATCGGCTTCCGGCGAATTCGGAACACGCGGACCAAACGCCACTTGAGCTTTCAGCAGCATGAACGCCCGGTCTTGATCAAATGCGAATGCCGCCGATGCTGTCAACATGAAAATCAGTATAAACTTGTGCATTATCCGCGAATTGCTATCTGAACGTTAATTCCGAATTCGAACAGTCTGGAACCTTTGTCGGTCATCTTGTTCTTGGCCTGTGAATACTTGATGCGCGCGCCGCCGTTCACCGTGCTCGAGAAATTATAATTCATGTTCGGTTCGACCGACCATGAGATTTCGTCGGCTCGCTGCGACCAGCTGTTCAACCCCGTCTGAGTCTCTTCGCGTTTCGACGTCGAATAGGCCACAGTCACACCGAACGTCGTCGAGTTTTCCAGCCGCATCGCACCGAACCACAGTATCGGCAGCCGGAAGCCCGTGCGCATCGTGTAGCTGAGCGTCGCGTTGGCGTCGCGCGTGGACGTGCGGGACTTGTTGTTTGTCGCCACGGCTTCGGAATACGTGCTGCCCGAATTGATGCGAATCTGCGAATCTATCGCGTTCAGCCAGGAGATATTCACTCCGATCAGCGGACTGAACTGGCGCGTATAATCCCGCTGGGCGATGTTGCTGCGATTGTTGTTCCACGTCTCCTTGAATCGGCTCGACATGCCGCTCGTTACCGACATCGTGCGCGCCGCGCGCGAAATGAACGGGAAGCGCTCCAATCCGCTCCAGTCTACCGTCACATCCGCAAACGGCAAATCCGTCGTCAGGCCGTTGTCATCCGCCATCCAGAAAAATGTCTGGTCGTAGTCACCGCGGCTCGTCGCACCTTCGGTTGCCGTCTCGCGATAGCTCCAGACAAAAGTCGAACGAATGTCCCGCGAGAAACGGATTCCCGAGCGCGCTGAGTAATCATTCGTTTCTGTCTTCGTCGTTTGACCCGTGAGTGTGAATCCGCTCGAATCCGCCGGCGACTGCAACGCACGTCGTCCCGGCTCTGTCGTGAAACCTAGCCGGTAACTCAGGTCGCCTTGACCGTAAACGACCGGATGCGACGATGAACGTCCCTGGTCATAGGAGAGCTGCACCGGGTCGAGCACAAGCAGCGCCTTCTTGACGGGATACAGCGATTTTGCAAGCAGCTTCAGAGGCGAAAATCCGGGGCCGCGCTCAATCTCCTGAGCAAGTGTATCCGCCTGCGTGGAATCGGGAGTTACCGGATTGCGCGGACGTGTCGCCGGTGTGCGTATGTTGCCCGTCCCTCGTTGACGGCCGTCGCGTCCGCCCCCGCCACCTCCGATGATACTCCGCAAGTCCAGCGTTAAATCCGTGCCGATGTTGTTGCTGTTGCTGAGCTGTTGCTGGTCAATCAAATTGGGATTGAATTGCTGCGAACCGCCGCGATTGTTGCGCTGCCAGCTATAGGTGGAGCCGTAGGTCACCGTCGGTGAGAGCCAGTTCGACAATTGCGGCGAGTAGCTGTTTGACCAGTTCCAGGATTCCGAATTCAAGTCCTTGCGGTGGAGATTCAATATGTCCTTCCACGGACGGGCCCGCGCCGCTGACGAATCGTACGCCGTATCCGCGTCGGTGTTGAAGTAGACATTCTCAATCTGAGTCCAGCCGAAATTCTGTGTCAGCGATGTCTGCATCGTCTCCGTGATATCCCAGCCAAGATTGCCGGACGCGGTGGCGCGAAAATCCGGCGATGTGGTCTTCTGTCCCGCTCGAGTCTCGCGGCTCGCCTGTGTGCGGCCGGCACCGAACGCGCCCGTCAGTTGCTTCGGCTTGTAAAAAATGTGCGGGTTGCCAAGCTCGGACAGCAGTGGCACTCCGGCCAAGAACCAGAGCGGCGCGATTCCGCGTCCGCGAGCCGTTGGAAATGCGTAACCCGCTCGAGCGTTGGTCGTCTTGGACGTCTGCGACTTCGTCTGATAGTCGCTGTTGCGCGTATCCGAATAGTCCCACGAGGCCGTCAGCCGTTCCGCCGTCCAGCGCACAAGAGGATTGCGCGAATTGCCCGACTTCGAGTAACTTGCCGTGATGGTCGTGGATTTCTGATTGGCGATGACGTCGGGGTCGGGATTGTCCTGATTCACACGAGCGTCCGTGCGCGGTACATACTTGGGGATCGCTTCGCTGCTTGAGTGATTGATGGAAACAGGCAAATTGAAGCCGCTGCCTTCCAAACCGAACTTCTGAAGATTGAACGACAGCGAGCCGCGCACCGTTTCGGTCGTGTTCTGGTCACCCGTACGCGTGTTGATGTTGTGAAAGTCCGCGTCGCGATAAGTGAATGACCCCGTGGCGGTAATCAGGTCGGCAATACGTAATGTCGAGGAGAGTTCGCCCGCCGAGCCCGGGTCCTTGTAGATGTCCGAGACTCGCAGTTCGTCCACCCATATCTCGTCGTTGGTCGCATTCGCATAGGGCTTCAGCGCGCGCACACCCAGTGCGATAAAGCCGACATTCTGCAAGGACGGCAGGCCGTTGATGACCAAACTGTCCTGCGGAAAACGAATTGTATCGAGCGGAACGGCAAAGCGGCCGCTGCGCGCCGCGAGCAGCGAATCGTAGCCGGGACGCTCGGGGTCTTCGCGCCATGCTCGTAAAATTGAAAGGTCATTCAGCGCGACGTCGATGTGGTTGCGCGAATCCCAGCCCTTGTAAACCGTCTTGATGATGTCGTAGTAATTTGCGTCCGTGTTCGCATACGATGCGCCGAGCCGCAGCACAAGCTGATAGCGTCCGTCTTCAAACAGAGCTTCGTCCACACCTCCGCCATGAATGAACATCTTGATTCGCTTGTACTCTATCATGTTGATATACTGATAGAGGTTTTTTGCCACGAAAAACTCGGACGGCACCGCGGGGTCGGGATTGTTCAGCGTGTCTATCGGACCGAGCAGCTCTTCAATCTTAAGCACAAGGCTCTGCTCGCGCTGACGCAGATTCGTAATCGGGTCAATCTCGCCCTGCACACCGGGAGGGCTGTTATAGCCGGGGGTTTCGTGATTGTTGATGACCGCGACGGAGATATATTCGATGGAATCGGCGTTCACATATTCGGGCAGCCACTCGTTCGTCACGATGTCGTTCTGGACTATCTGAATGCGCGTCGAATCCTCCATGCCGGTCAGATACATGCGCGCGAAGCGCACGTTTGTCAGCGTGGGATTGCCGACGGTGCGCCGGACATGCGGGTCGTCCGAGTCAATGGGAATCCGGAACAACCGCCAGCGATTGGTGTTGGTCTGACCGCCGACGATGTAGGGATTATTGTAGTTCAGTTCGATATTGAAGCTGAAATATTCATTGGCCTGGTCGAGCGACTGGTTGTTGTTCAGGTCCTCGCTATTGGGAATATTGGATGACTCGTCGCCGCGCAAGCTGTTCTCATCACCATTGATGAAATTGTAGTCGTTCGAGCCGATAGCGTAATTCCAGTCGTCCCACGACGGCACCGGCGGCCGCGTCGGACCGTTCCAATAAGCGGAGTCCGCCGGGTCGGAAGCGCGAATACCGTCAATTCCGGTGTCTTCATCCTGACTGAGCACACCGTTGCCGTACTCACTGCGCGGTGAAGTGACAATCTGTCCGGGTTCGGGTTTGTCTTCGGTGTTCATCGAGTCGTTGGGCAGCGCGTCTTCGGATATCGAGCCTAAATCAACGACCAATCGTCCCTGCGCCCGGGCCTCAGGCGGAAGCTGAATCCAGAATTCGAGAAACTGCGCGCGTGACTGGTCTTCATAGCCCGCGCCGAGATAGCGCATGGCCCCGCCCCAGCTCGTCAATTTCTCCTGATCCGTTTCACCGACAGGCACATACTCCAGCACAAGCGACTGCAAGCGGTCGGCCACCTGTGAGTTGATTTCACGCTCGGGGAAAACGTCCTGTACGCGCACCTGCTCTTCGGGACGCGGATTCCACCAGCGGAAGCGGCCGCGCAGCGAATCTATGTCGGGGTCCACCGGAATGGATGAAATCGTCCAATTCTTGCGCAGCATGCCAAGCGGTACGCTGCGACGCGACGCTTCAAAATCGTCAATGAACGCAACGCCGTTGTTGTCGCCTGTCGCCGCGTTCGTCAGTGAGTTCGGATTCGGATAGACCTTCGCGACTTCGCCGTCAATGATGAACTCGGAGCCGGCATTCGTGCGCACAAGCGGCAGACGGTCGGCTATCGCGGTCAGGAAGTTCGGACGGAACTTCAACTGCGTGTCCATGTCATAGAGCGTGTTGCGGATCGGTTCGTTGCCGATACGGACACGCTTGTCGAGAGACTTCTCGTTCAAATGCAAGACCATACCGCCGACATAGGAGTCCTGCCACAACTCGTATTCCGCTCGCGCACCCAGCAGCGTCTTCTTATCAAGCTGAAAGACCTGTCCGGATTCAAACGTGATTTCCAAATCCGCGCCGGGAGCCTTGGCGGCTTCGTTCAGAATTTTGAGCTGTCCTGAGAGATAGTCAATCGTGTAATCGCTGCCGCGCACAAGGCGGTTGCCGTTCAAGGTGACTTCTTCAGAACCTTCGAGCACCAGCGGGCCGAGGTCGTAATTGGCCGTTGAACCCTTGAATTCAGTTTCAAACTTCCAAATCCGGTCGCCGCTTTGAACCTGCGAATAGATGCGCGAATACAGTGTCGTATCCACAAACGGCGAGCCGGGATTGTTTGCCTGCAACTCGGGAAGACCGTTCACAATCATGCTGCCTGAGGCGACGTCGAAATAACCGGACGGGTCGAACGGTGTCAAGTCGAGAAAGTGCAGCTCACCGTACTGCGAATTGAGAATGGCGGGGATGTCGTCCACCAATCCGTCGGGAGCTCCTGCGCCGTTGGGACCGGTGTCATCAAAATCGAAAAACGTCAAGTAGGATTCCGTTCCCCCCGGAGGACCTTCTTCCTGCTGACCGGTGCCTGCGGCATCGCGAATTATTTTCAGCTTGAAGTTCTCGCGGTCAAGCTCCGTGGTTTGCACCGAATAGACGTGACGGAACATCAGGTCCCATGTCAAGCTTGATGGGTCGACGAAGTCACCGGGTTTCAGAAGTATCAACCGCACGCCTTCCGGACCAGGAGTCATCTGTCCGAATTCGTGTCCCTGTGCGGTCACAAAGGCACAGGCGAGCGCCTTCGTCGGCTGAACCGGAGTGCGCAATCGAATATAGCCGAGACTCGGTTCGAAGTAATAATCATTGCCGGGCACGAGCCGCCGCCAACTGCCGACCTGCTCGTTCAGTCCGGAGTCAATCGAGTCTTCGGGCAAATAGAGGCGTGAGATATTCTGAAGTGCAACCGCGAAACCGCGAGTGGTTTGGGTTCCTTGCACGCCGCCGTCATCCTGAATCCAGACTTCGATTTCACGAAGCGAAATCTGCGCGTTGACGTGCTGACGATTCAGATAGTAGCGGTAATTGTCGCGATAGTTACTGCAGCGCAATGTGTCACCGTTAATCACGGTGTCCATCGTCGTGTTGGTCACCCAGAAATAGGTGTTCTGCAGAAAGTCGTTTTCCGTCCATGTGGCACGGCGCGCGCTTTCGTTGGGGCGCTGCTTATTTTTCTGACCGCGCTCGAGCGAGGCAATACCCGTGAGCTTCAGCGCGCCGACCTTCGCTTCCGTTTTCAGTCCGAACAGACCCTTGTTCTGTCCCGAGAAGGTGGCCAAGTTCGTTCCCAAACTTAGACTCACGTTTCCGGCCTCGACCTTCTGAATAATCTCGTCCTTGTCGCCCGTATAGGTGAGCTTCAGCGAATTCTCAAAGTCGAAGAGCCGCTCCGAGTCCTGATTGACATCCACCTGCACCTTTTCACCGATTTTACCGGCGATGGTGAAGCGCTGCGTCATGTCAATATTGAAGTCGTTGTTCTTGTCGCGCTGATTGGCGGCCTGAATTTCGTCGAACTTCTGCTGCCGGAATTTGCCGTCAATCGTGATGGTTCCCTGCACCCGCAAGCCGATATTGTCACCGCCGAAGATTCTGCGGAATGTCTTCGACTTGATTTTGAAGGGCACGTCAATGGCGATGCCCTCGCCCGACCGCTCTTGTGCCGCCGATTTGAATCCCGCGACGGTCGCGTCCTTGAAGGCTTTGCGGGTTTCAAAGCTTAGACGATAGTTCTTGTAAGCATCGTAATTGAGCAGCAGCGGTGTGACAATATCGGTTTGACCGACTGTCAGCGACAGCCGTGCCGACGTGAAGAGTGAGTCGAACTCGACTCTTTCCGTGCGCGCACTGGTTGTCGTCGAAATCAATGCCTGTGAACCGAACACGCTGATACCCCGCTTCGGCTCATCAAAGAGCGAGTAGGCGGAGGTCTGCGTCTTCAGCAAAAACGAAAAGCCCACCTCGGCACGTGCAGTCAGGCTGCACGCGAAGAAGCAGGCTACGAATAGAAATAGGACTCCCTTCGGGGTCTTCAAGCTCCGTCCAATGAATGAATCTTTATGGAGTACCGGGTCTTTTCGTGAAGGATCAGTTTATTCCTGCCGAAATGTGATTCCGGCCCCGGGTATTTGTGCCTTGCGGCGACCAAATCTTACTAAACAAGTGTCGCTCGGACACCTCCATAACTGATTGAAGACCCAAAGATTACTCAACTTATCAAAAAGCGGACAGAGTTGCAAGAGGAATGGGGGGACAAATCCATTCGAATCAGCTTTTTTTGCCCCAAACCCAGACCCCATCTCTAGTATTATCGGCTTTATTGACCCTGCACTAAATTACCATGATGCTCTTGACAAACTTAACAGCGTTTAGTATCATTAAGCAAGCACAAATTTGAAACCCTGTAAACAAGAAGCAATGTTCCCAACTCTCATCAATTATCAAACTGTGGACCGCTCCCGCGCGTTCGGAAAGAACGTCACGGATCTGCCGGTATCCTCCTCCGATGGGAGATTGTGTCGCCCTTAAACCTTGTTTAAGTTAAGCATAATCAAGCCCATCGCCTAAAAACCGATGGGCTTTTCAGTTTAGAACGACCATGTTTTCCGTTATTGAAGCTACACTCAAAAGACCGCTTAAGAGGCTGACTTCCGACCACGGACCAGCCAAAGAGTACCACACACCTCCTCCGGGTCTGGAAAAGGAGTTGTACCGTCGCGTTGTGGATATGGGGCTTCCATCCATGGCGAGCTTTCTCCTGCTCAATTTGTATGAGGCCGTGAACATTTTCTGGCTGGCGAAAATCGGAGCGTCACCCGTAGCGGCAGTGACTGTGTTTGCCGCATTTTCATGGGTAATGACCTTCCCGAATCATATTATCGGGTCCGGGAGTGTCGCAGTCATCAGCCGCAGATACGGGCAGGGAGGAGGCACTCCTACCGCCGAGGCCATTCGGGCGACATTTCTGCTTAAGTTCTTTACTGGCAGTTTTTTAGGTATTATCGGAGTGGCTATTTTGCCCTTCGCTTTGACTCTTTACGGAACCGAACCTGATGTGGCGAAGCTGGCTTTCCACTACGGTATCTTGAACTCGCTCACTTTCGGATTTGCCATGACGAGCTTCTCAGTCTATACGGCATTCAGAGGCATTGGCAGACCGCAGGCAGGCATGTGGATTTCGGTGGCCGGGGTCGCGCTCAATATGATTCTCGATCCGCTGCTGATTTTCGGCATCGGGCCATTCCCGCGGCTGGAAATTGTCGGTGCTTCTATTGCCAATTCGGTCGGGTTCATCACGGTGGTCGTTCTTGGAGTGTGGATGCTGGGGAGGCATGACTCTCCGGTGCCCGTGAAATGGAGCTTCCGCAATTTGCCAAAATCGGAAATGAAACAGATTTGGAGAATCGGTTTTCCGAGCGGTTTCAGCGCGCTTAGTTTTGCTCTGATGAACTCAACCGTCGTCGGGTTGTTCGCGCATTTTGGAACACTCGTTGTTGCGCTGTTCGGAATGGCGCAGAGGATTTTGCGCTTCGGACATATGATAAATGTGGGTTTCGGCTTGGGAACCGGAGCACTCGTCGGCCAGTATCTGGGTGCGCGGGAAAAGGAGAATGCGTGGCACACGGCACGGATTTCCATCCGGCTGGTGATGATTTGCATGTTCTCATTTGTGCTGCTCATCTGGTTGTTCAGCGAGCCGCTGGTCAAGATGTTCTTCAGCGAACCGGAGTCGCTCGAGCAAGGCAAGTGGTTTCTGAGAATCCTTGTGCTCTCGCTGCCGTTCCGCGCGGCTTTGGAAATGATGACCAATGCGTACAACGGTGCCGGACGAAATCTGCCGCCGATGATTTTCGGTATTTTCTTGGATTGGGGTTTGATTGTGCTGTCTATGCTCGTGTTGGGAAAATGGCTCGGCTGGGGACCGTACGGCATGCTTGCGGGGTATGCGTTCGGCAATTTGCTGGGCAGCGCAATCTTCTTCCTCTTCTTTCGACGGGGACACTGGCTGGTGGAGGAGGACCTTTAGCAATGCGACGGCAAAAGAACTCCTGACATCATTTCACCGAATGCGGGCTGTCTTGCCCGCCGGACTCTGTTTTGTCGCGCACGCTTCCTTCACGGAAGTTGCGCAATTACTCTTCAACTCTTGACTCTCAACATATGTTACCCATAATTCCCTCGCAACGTCTCGCTCCGATTGCGTCTTTGCCGCCTGAGGTGGCCGAAGTCGCAACCGTACCGCGGGAACAGAGCCGCGCCATTATGAAGGAGGTGGTTGCCTACGGCATTCCCTCCATGGGCGGCTTCATGGTTGCGTCGTTCAATGAAATGGTGGACCTCTTCTGGCTGGCAAAAATCGGCACACAGCCTGTGGCCGCGGTCACGGTGTTCTACACTATCTATTGGATGATGATGACCTTTAATATCATTACCGGTGTGGGCTCAAACGCCATCATCGCCCGCCGGTTCGGAGAAGGCGCGACTGAAGATTCCGAAAATGCGATTCGCTCGGCGTTCACGATGAAGATGGTCGTCGGCACGCTGCTCGGACTGTTGACGTGGTTTCTGATGCCTGTGTTCATGCCATGGATGGGACTGGAACCGGCGGTGGAAGCCATGTGCTATGAATACGGCGTGTGGCTGCTCGTTGCCGCAGGAGTAGTCGGCTGCTCATACTCTGTCTATTCGGCGTTTCGCTGTATCGGCATGCCGCGCATGGCGTGGTGGATGCAATTGCTTGGTGCAGGAACGAATATTGTGCTCGACCCATTTCTGATTCTCGGATGGGGACCTTTTCCTGCAATGGGGCTCAGAGGGGCTGCGATTGCGACCGTGTTTTCCTATTCACTGGTCGTCGTTATCGGTCTGCTGGTGTTGGCGAGCAAGCACTCACCCATTCGTGTGCGCTGGTTTCACTCGCCGTGGCCGGGCTGGAAAGACTTCTCGATGATTTGGAACATCGGCTGGCCCGTGGGTATAAACATCCTGAGCTTTTCTCTGGCGATGACCATCGGTGTCAGACTTGTGGCACACTTTGGCACGGACGTCGTGGCAATTTTCGGAGCCGCGCACCGCGTGCTGCACTTCGGTGTAATGTCCATGGTCGGATTTACACTCGGGACGTCGGCGCTGCTTGCCCAATATCTCGGCGCGAAAGAGCTTGTGAAGTCATGGATAGCCGGAGTGCATTCGATTCGCATGGCGGGTTACGTTATGCTGGCGTATGCGCTGTTCGTGTTCATCTTCGCCGAGTGGATTATCACCGCATTTTTCGATATCCAATCGGCGACCGACCTTGGCGTCGCTCTGCTGCGCATCATGGCTGTGTCCATTCCGTTTGCGGGAATTCACATCGGTGCGGAAACCGTGTTTGAAGGGGCCGGTCACAACCGTCCGATGATGCTGCTAAGTATCGCCCACGCGTGGCTGCTGATGGTTCCTTTCATGTATGTCTTCGGTATTACCCTGACTTGGGGTCCGGTCGGCATGATTTGGGGAGCCACGATTGCTCACTCACTGGGCGGAATCATCGCCGTGTGGCTGTTTTACAAAGGGTCGTGGTTGCGTGTGACCGTGTAATTCGGGTCACATACGCTGTGCCTCCTGCATAATAGTGCGCGGGTGATTTCGGTCATGTGCAATCATGCAGAATAGATACAGGACATATTGAACGCTGCGTGACATAGACACACTGCGCCGACGATTTCAACTTGAGACTTTGGGCTGGATTGTGCAAATTGTTACAGATGAGTGAAGTCCGGCCCTGAGCCGGGGGAGTAACGCCGGGGAAAAGCTGATTCACTCACCAGAAATTCCCGGCCATGGATACTTTCTCTTCCAATTGTGTCCCGAGCGCGCCGCCGGCTTGCCAACCTCGTTCAAGCATCTCTGATTCGCCGGTTCGCACGACCATAACGTCATCCTGACGACCACCTTATCTACGCCACCGCATTGCGCGGTGGCGTTTGCTTTTATTCTGCAGCACTATTTTTGATACTCCAAGGAACGACCATGAAAGCAATACGTATGACTGCTTGGTTTTTCTGTGTGATTATTGCCCTCTTGGCAGGCAACACCGCACTTCTCTCAGATGTGAACTCAACAAGCAAGCTCTCATCGGTCAATTCCGATATCGTGCTTCCAGCCGATGAATCGCCGCAATGGACACCGCCGCGAATTGAGACTCTGGGCGAGAGTGATGTGATTATGCGTGACGCGCTGACTGGCGAAACTCGACAAGGGACATTGAGAGAGCTCTTTCCGCAAGCCTTCAACGAACGCGGAGAGTTCGTGCCGTTTGGCGGAGGAAGAGGCGACGAACGAGAAGCGCTCGACGAGTTTACCGTCGGACAAATTATTGAGAACCCGTCCACCTTTCCGTGGCGGGTAAACTGCAAACTATACATTTCTGCAAATGGCGGCACGGGACAGGGTTCCGGTATCCTGATAGATGCGAACCATGTCCTGACCGCCGGACACTGTGTTTACAACATTGACACTGACGAATGGGTGGATATGATTGAAGTGATTCCGGCCTTTGACGAGTGGGACAGGCCGTACGGAACAGCTTTTTCGGCAGGTTTGTTTACCTGGACGGGCTGGGCGGTCAATCACGACTGGAATTGGGACCTCGCTGTCATCGAACTCGATCGTCCTGTTGGCGCAATCACGGGCTGGTTTCCTTACAATTACAACAATACCGACAATTGGTTTTTCACCAACACCTTTCACAGTCTCGGTTATCCGGGCGGGCCGCCGTTCGATGGAATTCGCTTGAACTATCGTTACGGACCATTTGACTCGTGCAATACAAACATTCTATATGAATATGACACGACGTCCTACGGCGGCATGAGCGGAGGTGGGGTGTACTATCGCGATATCGAGAACAATTGGCGAACAGTGTATGCTGTTGCATCGCACGGGTGGGGCGGGTACGG